>NZ_JBFUFP010000360.1:0-4938 GCF_056403375.1 Rhizobacter sp. P2_H2 | reverse complement strand
CGGCCTGCGCCGTTGCCGGGCACGAGCGTGCTGCCCAGGTTGGCGCCGTTGTTCTCGCGGCGCCCCGGCGGCGGCGGAACCGGCTGCTGCGGGTTCGGCGCGAAGCTGACGCGCCCGGTGCGCGGATCCTCGACGCGCCGCCCGCCGGCCTCGCCCCGCGCAGGCATCGGCATCGCCACCGGCGCGTCGACGCGCGGCCGTTCGCGCCCCATGTCGCGCAGCACGCGGTCGTTGACGCGCGTCATCGCCGGCGCCACCGGCTGGCGGCGCTCCATCACCACCGCCGGCACCACCGTCACCGCATGCGGCATGCCGCGGTTGATGTAGTTCGTCTGCTGCACCACCGCACCTGGGCTGTTGATGATGTTCGTGACGTTGGTGATGTTGGTCACGTGGGTCACGTTGACGTTGCGGATGTAGCGCGGGCTGACACGGTAGCCCGGCACGTAGACCTCGCGCGGCGCGAGCGGGAACCAGCCGACCGACGGCGAGTTGCCGACCGAGATCGACAGGCTCAGGTTCGGCCCGCCCACCCACGCCACCAGCGCCGGTGCATACACCGGCCGCGCGATGTAGGTGCCCGGCGTCCAGCACCAGGCGTTGCGGTGCCACATCCAGCGGCCGTAGTGGAACGGTGCGAAGCCCCAGGGCGCGTCGTCGACCCAGGTCCAGCCCCACGGGTTCACCCAGGCCCAGTGGCCCATGCGGTACGGCGCCCAGTCGGGTGCCACGTTGCGCGGGATCCAGATCGCACCGTAATCGGGGCTCTGCTCCCAGCGGCCGTAGCGGTCCAGGTCTTCGACGCCGGTCATCTCGGGCGAGACGTAGCGGGTCGAGACGCTGCGCTCGTCGCGCTGGTCGAGCGAGGCCACCCAGTCGGAGAACGGGTCGCGCACCGGGTCGGTGATGCTGTACTGCGTCGGCGCCTCGGGCTTGTCGCGCCAGAACTCGGCACGCTGATTGGGCACCACGGTCAACGCGGTGCGGTCGCCTTCGAACTGCGCCTGGCCGCTCACCACGGTGACCTGGCTGGTGTCGTCGATGCGGTCGAAGCGGTAGCTGCCGGTGCGGTCGGTGCGAAAGCGCCCTTCGCCGGTGGCCACGCCGAATTCACTGGCCGATTCGCGGGTGCGCAGCCGCGCCGACAGGCTGCCGCTGAGCAGCTGCAGGCTCAGGTGGTTGTCATCGAGCTGCAGCACCTCGACCTCGGTGTTGGCGGCGATGCGCAGCGTGGTGGAGCCGATGCGGATCTCGGCGCGGCCATCCTTCTCGGTCGACAGGCGGTCGCCGGTGGTGACCGGCCGGTTGCGCGCCGCGGCGATCCATTCGGCGCTCTCGGGGGCATAGACCCAGACGGCGCCGTCGACTTCGGACAGCCGGCCGACACGGCCCGGCGGGTCTTCGTCGGCGGCCCGCGCGGGCTGCGCGAACACCGCCAGCACGGACATCAGCATCAGGCCAGCCACGAAGCCCAGCCAGCGTGCAGACCAGGCGCCCATGCGGGCGGATGTAGCGATTCGGGTGCTGTTCGGCACGGCGAGCTCCTCACGTTGCATGGTCACGGTCCGGTGGGACCGCGTGGAACCGGTGAGGTTCCAGGGGGCACAACGTGTCAGACCGTGACGCGGCTGACCGCAGAAACCTTTCTTCGCAAACGGCCGGCGAAAAKCCGTCAGTCGTCGTCGTTCGGGTCCAGGTCCGGGAACAGCACGCTGGTGAACCCGAACTTGCTGAAGTCCTCGATCCGTGTGGGATAGAGCTTGCCGATCAGGTGATCGCATTCATGCTGCACGACGCGGGCATGGAAGCCCTCGGCCTCGCGGTCGATCAGGTTGCCTTGCGGGTCGAGGCCGGTGTAGCGGATGCGCGCATGGCGCGGCACCATGCCGCGCAGCCCCGGCACCGACAGGCAGCCTTCCCAGCCCTCTTCCCGCAGGTCGGACAGCGGCACGATCGTCGGGTTGATCAGCACCGTCTCCGGCACCGCGGGCGCATCGGGGTAGCGGGCGTTGTTCTTGAAGCCGAAGATCACGAGCTGCRGGTCGACGCCGATCTGCGGCGCCGCGAGCCCGGCCCCGTTGGCATGGTGCATCGTGTCGAACATGTCGTCGATCAGCTGCTGCAGCTCGCGGCTGCCCAGTTGCTCGCGCGGCACCGGCGGCGCAATGCGCAGCAACCGGGGGTCGCCCATCTTGAGGATCTCGCGCACGGTCATCGGTCAGCGTCCTTTGCAAAGTCGTCGCATCGACCCGGCATTGTCGTGAATCGCGCGCCGCCCTGCCGGCGTGTGCTATTTTCCGGGCGCTGCGTGCGCTCTCGCGCGACACCCTCGATGGCCCTCCTGCGCTTCCTTCGCCTTGCCCTGCTCGTCGGGTCGGTCCTGCTGACCCCGCAGCTGTGGCTCGCGCATGCGCTGTCGCACGGGCTGCCCGCGCCCGGGCACGCCCAGGCCGGCAAGGAGCGGCAGACGCAATCCGACAAGGTCTGCGACGCCTGCCTCGCGTTCGCGCAGCTCGATGCGGCGATGCCGACGCACTTCGACTGGACGGCGCCCGCCGTCACCCCACCGCCGGCCGCCCCCTTGCCGCCCGATGCGCGGGACGGCGCCACACCGGTCGCCACCCGCGCCCGCGGCCCGCCGACGCTGCACGCCTGATCCGTCTTCGCCGTCGGCGCGCCTCCTGGGCCCTGCCGGCGCCCGATCACCCGCAGACCGTCTGCAGGACGCACCCCATGCAACTCCACCGCACCTGGGCCGCCGGGCTGGGCTCCTCGCTGGGCCTGGCCGCCGCGCTGGCCTGGCCCCCGAACGCGCTCGCCGACCCGGCATCGGACGTCGAGCAGCTGAAGAAAGACATCGCCGACCTGCGCCAGTCCTACGAGGCCCGGATGCAGGCGCTGGAGCAGAAGCTGCAACAACTGCAGCAGGCGGCGCCGRCCGCCCCGCCTGCCGAAGCACCGCCCCCCGCGCCAGCCCCTGCCGCGGCCACGTCGGCATCGGCCTTCAACCCGGCGATCTCGCTGATCCTCAACGGCACCTACGCCAACCTGTCGCAGGACCCTGCCCGCTACCGCATCCAGGGCTTCATGCCCTCGGGCGGCGAGGTCGGCCCCGGCAAGCGCAGCTTCCAGCTCGGCGAATCCGAACTCGGGCTCGCCGCGACCATCGACCCGACCTTCAGCGGCCACCTGACGTTTTCGCTGACCGGCGACGACAGCGTCAGCGTCGAGGAAGCGGTGTTCGAGCGCCAGGGCCTGTTCGACGGTGCCACGCTGAAGGGCGGGCGCTTCCTGTCGTCGATCGGCTACCTGAACAGCCAGCATGCGCATGCCTGGGATTTCGTCGATGCGCCGCTCGCCTACCAGGCCTTCTTCGGCGGCCCGCTGAAGACCGACGGGCTGCACCTGCACTGGCTCGCACCCACGGAGCGCTTCGTCGAACTCGGCGCCGAGATCGGTTCCGGCGCCACCTTCCCCGGCAATGACACCGGCCGCAACGGCATCGGCTCGGCCGCGCTGTTCGCGCACGTCGGCGACGACCTCGGCGAGAGCGCGAGCTGGCGCGCCGGCCTGTCCTACCTGCGCCAGCGCGCGCAGGACCGGCGCTACGACGACCTCGACGCGAACGGCGACGACCACGGCGCCTCGTTCAGCGGCCGCAGCAGGACGTGGGTGGCGGACGCGATCTACAAATGGGCGCCGGGCGGCAACGCGACGCGCGAGAACCTGAAGCTGCAGGGCGAGTACTTCCGCCGTACCGAAGACGGCACGCTGGCCCAGGCCGCGGCGATCGGCGGCTTCAGCAGCACGCAGAGCGGCTGGTACCTGCAGGCCGTCTGGCAGTTCATGCCGCAGTGGCGGGTCGGCGCAAGGTACGACCGGCTCGATGCCGGCAGCCTCGCGATCGGCCTGGTCGACAACGGCACGCTGGCCGCCGCCGACCTGCCGGTGCTGCAGCGCGCGACGCCGACGCGCAGCACGCTGATGGCCGACTACTCGCTGTCGGAATTCAGCCGCTTCCGGCTGCAGCTCGCCAGCGACCGCAGCCGCGGCGACGTGACCGACCGGCAGCTCTTCCTCCAATACATCATGAGCCTCGGTGCCCATGGTGCCCACTCGTTCTAGGACACCGCATGACTTCCTTCCTGAAACCCCTGCTGCTCGCCGCGCTCGCCGGCCTCGCAGCGAACGCGCAGGCCGCGCTGAACGTCGTCGCCTGCGAGCCCGAATGGGCCGCCCTCGCGAAGGAACTCGGCGGCGACAAGCTCAACGTGTCGTCGGCCACCACCGCGCTGCAGGACCCGCATCACATCGAGGCCCGGCCCAGCCTGATCGCGCGCGTGCGCGGTGCCGACCTGCTGGTGTGCACCGGCATGGAGCTGGAGATCGGCTGGCTGCCGGTGCTGATCCAGCAATCGGGCAACGCGAAGCTCTCGCCCGGCGCGCCGGCGATGTTCGAGGCCGGCCGCTTCGTCACGCCGCTGGAGGTGCCGACGCGGCTGGACCGCGGCGACGGCGACGTGCACGCGCAGGGCAACCCGCACATCCAGCAGGACCCGCGCAACATCGCGAAGGTGGCGGCGGCGCTCGGTGCGCGCCTGGCGCAGCTCGACGCCGCCAACGCCGCCACCTATCAGCAGCGCCTGCAGGACTTCAACACCCGCTGGGCCGCGGCGCTGCAGCGCTGGGAGGTGCGAGCGTTGCCGCTGAAGGGCGTGGTGGTGGTCGCGCACCACAAGAACATGGGCTACCTGTGGAGCTGGCTCGGCGTGCGCGAGATCGGGACGCTGGAGCCGAAGCCCGGTGTCGAGCCGAGCGCGGGCCACCTCACCGAGCTGAGCGCGCAGCTAGCTGCGAACCGTCCTCGCGGCCGACCTGCCGGCGATCATCGGTGACACGACGCAGCTGCGGCAGGTCATCCACAACCTGGTGCAGAAC
>NZ_JBFUFP010000359.1:0-4945 GCF_056403375.1 Rhizobacter sp. P2_H2 | reverse complement strand
GCTGTGGGTGCTGCGCGAGCAGCTGGAGCTGACCGGCACCAAGTACGGCTGCGGCATCGCGCAGTGCGGGGCCTGCACGGTGCACCTCGACGGCGTGCCCACGCGCAGCTGCGTGCGGCCGGCCTCGACGGTGGGGCCGGAGGAGAAGATCGTGACGATCGAGGGCCTGTCGGCGAACGCCTCGCACCCGATCCAGAAGGCCTGGGCCGCGCTCGACGTGCCGCAGTGCGGCTACTGCCAGTCCGGGATGATCATGGCGGCCGCCGCGCTGCTGAAGGCCAAGCCGAGGCCGACCGATGCCGACATCGACGACGCGATGACCAACATCTGCCGCTGCGGCACCTACAACCGGGTGCGCGCGGCGATCAAGGCAGCAGCGCATGGCGGCGATCCGAAGCAGGCGGGCCTGAACATCGTGCACATCGACGGGGGCAAGGCATGAACGCGCCGGTGCTGTCGCGGCGCGGTTTCCTGGCTGGTTCGGCGGCGACCGGCCTGGTCGTCGCATTCCACATCCCGTTCGCCGACGAGGCTGCTGCGCAGGCCGCGACGCCCGCTGCCGCCACGCCGGAGATCAACGCCTGGGTCGTCGTGCAACCCGACGAGACGGTCGTGATCCGCATCGCCCGCTCGGAGATGGGCCAGGGCTCGCTGACCGGCCTCGCGCAGCTGGTGGCCGAGGAGCTCGACTGCGACTGGTCGCGCGTGAAGACCGAGTACCCGACGCCCGGCCAGAGCCTGGCGCGCAAGCGCGTCTGGGGCAACTTCTCGACCGGCGGCAGCCGCGGCATCCGCGAATCGCACGACTACGTGCGCAAGGGCGGTGCGATCGCCCGCACGATGCTCGTGCAGGCCGCCGCCGACGGCTGGCAGGTGCCGGCGGCGCAGTGCCAGGTCGACAAGGGCGTGATCACGCATGCGGCGAGCGGCCGCAAGACCACCTACGGCAAGGTCGCGCTGGCAGCCGCGCAGCTCACGCCGCCCACCGACGTGGCGCTGAAGGACCCGAAGGACTGGAAGCTCGCCGGCAAGCGCCTCGCGCGGCTGGACACGCGCGGCAAGCTCGACGGCTCGCAGGTCTACGGCTCCGACCTGAAGCTGCCCGGCATGCTGAACGCGGCGATCCGCGACTGCCCGGTGTTCGGCGGCAAGCTCGCGAGCTTCGATGCGGCGGCCATCGCGAACCGGCCCGGCGTGAAGAAGGTGCTGCGCGTCGGTGACAGCGCGGTGGCCGTCGTCGCCGACACCTGGTGGCGCGCGAAGTCCGCACTCGAGGCGCTGCCGGTGGTGTGGGACGAAGGCCCGAACGCGAAGATCGGCAGCGCCGAGATCGCCGCGACGCTGAAGGCCGGCCTCGATGCGCCGGAGGCGGCGGTCGGCAATTCGAACGGCGATGCGCGGGCCGCGCTGGCCTCGGCCGCGCGCGTCGTCGAGGCGGTCTACAGCTACCCGTTCCAGAACCACGCGACGATGGAGACGATGAACGCGACCGCGAAGTTCACGCCCGCGTCCGACGGCATGCCGGCGCGCTGCGAGGTCTGGACGCCGACGCAGAACGGCGAGGCGGCGCACGCGGCGGCGGTCGAGGCGTCCGGCCTGCCGGCCGCGCAGTGCGAGGTCTACAAGCTGCTGCTCGGCGGCGGCTTCGGCCGGCGCGGCGCGGTGCACGACTGGGTGCACCAGGCGGTCGCGATCGCGAAGGAAATGCCCGGCACGCCGGTCAAGCTGATCTGGTCGCGCGAGGAGGACATGACGCACGGCCGCTACCACCCGATCACGCAGTGCAAGCTGCGCGCCGGCTTCGATGCGGCCGGCAACCTGACGGCGCTGCACATGCGGATCTCCGGGCAGTCGATCCTGGCCGGCGTGTTCCCGCAGAACATCCGCGACGGCAAGGACCCGGTGGTGTTCCAGGGCCTGAACGCGCCCGGCCCCGAGGCGTCGATCGGCTACAGCGTGCCGAACCTGCTGATCGACCATGCGATGCGCAACCCGCACGTGCCGCCGGGTTTCTGGCGCGGCGTGAACCTGAACCAGAACACGATCTACCTCGAGTGCTTCATTGACGAGCTCGCGCTGGCGGCCAGGCAGGACCCGCTCGCGTTCCGCCGCAAGCTGATGAGCCAGCATCCGAAGCACCTGGCGGTGCTGAACGCGGCGGCCGAACGCGCCGGCTGGGGCAAGCCGGCGCCGAAGGGCGTGTTCCGCGGGATCGCGCAGACGATGGGCTTCGGCAGCTACGTTGCCGCGGTGGCCGAGGTGTCGGTCGACAAGGACGGCAAGCTGAAGGTGCACCGCATCGTCRCGGCCACCGACCCCGGGCACGCCGTCAACCCGCAGCAGATCGAGGCGCAGGTCGAGGGATCGTTCGTCTACGGGCTGTCGGCCGCGCTGTACGGCGGCTGCACCGTGAAGGACGGGCGAATCGAGCAGACCAACTTCGACACCTACCCGGTGCTGCATCTCGACGAGATGCCCAAGGTGGAGACGGTGGTGATGCCGTCGGGGGGCTTCTGGGGCGGGGTCGGCGAGCCGACGATCGCGGTCGCGGCGCCGGCGCTGCTGAACGCGATCTTCGCGGCCACCGGGCAGCGCATCCGCGAGCTGCCGTTGAAGAACCACTCGCTGAAGAAGGCCTGATGCGGGCGATGGCGATGGGCTCAGTGGCGGCAGTGATGGTGGCATGTGCATCGCCGGTGCCGCGCGATGCGCTGCCGCAGCCGCTGACGCCGGTGCCCGGCGACGCGGCGCGCGGGCGTGCGATCGTCGCGAGCCGGCAGGCGGGCCTGTGCCTGCTGTGCCACCCGGCGCCGATCCCCGAGGAGCGCTTCCAGGGCAACCTCGCCCCCGACCTGGCCGGTGCCGGCGCGCGCTGGTCGGCCGCGCAGCTGCGGTTGCGCGTCGTCGATGCGCGCCGGCTGAACCCGCAGACGATCATGCCGCCGTACCACGACATCGGCGGCCTGCAGCGTGTCGGCGCGGCATGGCAGGGGCGGYCGGTGCTCGATGCGCAGCAGGTCGAGGACGTCGTGGCCTGGCTGGTGACGCTGCAGTGAACACCGCACTGCAGCGCCGCGAACTGTTGCAGTTCGGCCTCGCCGCCGGCGGCCTGCTGCTGGTGCGGCCGGCGCGCGCGACCAGCTTCGAGATGCAGTCGGCGATTGCGGACTATGCGTCCGGCGCACCGGTGAAGCCGGGCAAGGTGAAGTTCGACATCCCGCCGCTGGTCGAGAACGGCAACGGCGTGCCGATCACCCTCAGCGTCGACAGCCCGATGACGGCGGCCGAGCACGTCACCGGCATCGCGGTGTTCAACGAGCGCAATCCGCAGCGCGACGTGGTGCGCTTCACGCTGGGGCCGCGCGCCGGCCGCGCAGTGGTGTCGACGCGGATCCGGCTCGCGACCTCGCAGCAGCTGGTGGCGGTGGCGCGGCTGAGCGACGGCACGTTCTGGTCGCAGGGCGTCGACGTGCTGGTCACGCTGGCCGCCTGCCTGGAGTGAACGCGCGATGGCCCGCACGCTGATCACCGCACCGGCCACCGCGAAGCGCGGCGAGGTGATCGAGCTGCGCACCCTGATCGCGCACCCGATGGAGACCGGTTTCCGGCCGGGCGCCGACGGCCTGCTGCTGCCGCGCAACCTGATCACGCGCTTCAGCTGCCGCTACAACGACGAGCTGGTGTTCAGCGCCGACCTGCATGCGGCGATGGCGGCCAACCCGTACATCGCGTTCTTCACCACCGCGACCGTGAGCGGCACGCTGAGCTTCCGCTGGGAGGGCGACCACGGCTTCTCCCAGACCGAGACGGTGGCGATCAGCGTGAGCTGAGCGATGCGGCGCGCGCTGGGGCTGGTCCTGCTGGTGGTGACGATGGCGTCCGCGCAGGAGATGCGCCGCTCGGGCTTCGACGACATGAGCCCGTCGACGCAGGCGATGCAGCGCGACGATGCGCAGAACCCGGCGATGCTGTGGGTCCAGGACGGCGCGGCGCTGTGGGCGCGTGCGCCGTCGCCATCGGCCTCGGCCTGCGCGGGCTGCCACGGCGACGCGCGCGCATCGATGCGTGGCGTGGCGGCGCGCTACCCGGCGTATGACGAGGCCCTCGCGCGGCCGATCGACCTGGCGATGCGCATCAACCGGTGCCGCGAGACGCGACAGGGCGCGTCGCGGCTCGCACCCGACAACCAGGAACTGCTCGGGCTCGAAAGCTACATCGCGCTGCAGTCGCGTGGGGTGCCGATCGAGCCGCCTGCCGATGCGCGGCTGCTGCCGTGGCGCGAGCGCGGCGAGGCGCTGTACCGCGAACGCATCGGCCAGCTGAACCTGTCGTGCGCGCAATGCCATGACGAGCGGGCAGGCCAGCGACTGGGCGGCGGCCTGATCCCGCAGGGCCATGCGAACGGCTACCCGCTGTACCGACTCGAATGGCAGGGCGTCGGGTCGCTGCTGCGGCGCATCCGCAACTGCATGACCGGCGTGCGTGCGCAGCCGCTGCCGGCGGAATCGCCGGAGTTCACCGCGCTCGCGCTCTACCTGGCGTGGCGCGACCGCGGGATGGCGATGGAGTCGCCCGCGGTGCGCCCCTGATCGCTCAGCGCGCCGTGTTGCGCAGTGACGCGACCAACGCGATCAGCGCCATCACGACCAGCAGCCCGCCGTAGCCGAGCGTCGTGGCGTGCAGGCCGAACAGGCCGGTGCCGAGGCCGGCGATGATGGCCGGCACGCTGAACGCCAGGTAGCTCAGTGCGAAGAAGCCTGCCATCAGCCCGGCGCGCTCGTGCGGCGCCGCCAGCGGCACCAGGCTGCGCACCGCGCCGTTGAAGCCGGCGCCGAAGCCGAGTCCGGCCACCAGCGTGCCGCCGAAGAACGCGAGGCCCGAGCCGGCATGCACGCCGATCAGCGTCGACGACAGGCCGATCACCAGCGCCAGCGCGCTGCCGGCC
>NZ_JBFUFP010000358.1:0-4948 GCF_056403375.1 Rhizobacter sp. P2_H2 | reverse complement strand
CTGCAGCACGCCGATCGGCGGGGCCCAGCGCGCGCCCTTCAGCTTCTTCGATGTCACCAGCGTGATGTCCGCCGGCTCGAAGACCTCCACGTTGTGCGTGATCGGCGTCGTCAGCACGTACTGCGMGCGCGTCGACTTCAGGAAGTGCCCCACCAGCTGGATGTTGCGCACGTCCAGGTGGGCGAACGGCTCATCGATGAAGACGAAGCCGCCGGCCGTCTCGTCGTCCTTCATCAGGCCCACCAGCAGGATCAGCGATTTGATGACCTGCTGGCCGCCCGAGGCCTCGCCGTCGTTCAGCCCGATGCTGCCCTTGCCGTCGAAGTTGAAGTGCACCTTCAGCTCGGCCTGTTTCAGCACGGTGTCGTCGTTGTCGAGGTGCGGCAGGTCGGCGTTCACGTCCACGCCGGCCAGTTGGCCGAGCTCGGTGATGTTCTTGCGGTAGCGGCGCACCGTGGCGCGCAGCACGTCGATGTAGCGCGCACGGGCGTTGTCGACCGCCACGCGCGCCGCCTCGTTGCTGGCCTTGCGATCGCCGAGCTGGCCTTCCTGCTGTCGCACGGCGGCCGTCATCAGCGTCAGCTTCTCCTCGACGCTGGCATCGGTCTCCCAATGGCCCTGGTTCAGCTCGGCCTCGATGGCCTCGTTGCGCAGCTTCGCCTGCGTCGCGTTGCCGTAGCGCTGGCGCAGCACGTCCACCTGCTCCGGCGCGATCCAGCGTGCGGGGAAGCTGGCCCTGTCCTTCTGCGAGTTGGCGATGCGGCTGCGCAGGCCGTCATGGCGCTCGGTCCAGTCGCGCTCCTTCTGCACGCTGTGGAACTCGCCGTCCTTCAGCCGATCCCGCGCCTGCTCGTACCGGTGCCGGCTGGTGGTGTCCGCAGCCACCGCCTCACTGTGCTGGCGGCCCAGGTCGTTCCAGCGCTGGCCGGCAGCAGCCCGCAGCTTCGCGAGCTCGGGCAGCGCGTTGCGCGCCTGCGCGAACTCCTCGCTGCGGCGCGCCAGCTCCTCCACCGCCTTGTGCCCCTCGGCGGCCTGCTGCGCATCCTTCAGCYGCCGCTGCACGCCCTGCTGCTCCTGCGCGACGCGCATCAGCTGCTCGTCGAGCTGCGCCAGCCGCCGCTCGATCGACTTCCTGCGCGAGGCCTGCGCCGCCGCGCCGAACTGGTGCTGTTCCGGATCGACCCACACGCTGCGCCCGCCGCGGCCGTCGCGGTGATAGGCCTGCGGCGTGATCCACTCGCCACCCTGCCTGACGCCGTGCGCGGTGCTGTCCACGCGTTGGATGTTTGCCAGCTGCCGCAGCAACCAGCCCGGCGCCGCAGCGCTGAACTTCAACACCTCCAGCAGGCTGCCGGCCGCGGCCTTCGCCGGTGCCGCCTCGGCCTCGGCGACGACGTAGTGGCGATAGCGCTCGCGCTCGGCCAGCGCCAGGGCCTGCGATTCATCGCCGGTCCGCTGCAGCACGACCACCCAGCGCACGCCGCGCAGCACGCCTTCGGCCGCCGCGCGCCAGTGCTCGTCGGTGATCTCGATGACGTCGGCCAGCAGGTGGTGCGCGATGCCGGCCTCCTTCAGCGTGCGCTGGAAGCGGGCGATCTCGGGCGGCCGCGGCGTCGGCCCCTGCCCCTGCAGCTCGGCCATCGCGCGTGCCGCATCGGCCCGCTGGTCGCTCAGGCGCTGCCAGTCGGTGGCCAGGCCCTGCTTCTGCTTCTCGAGCTGCTGCAGGCGTTCGCTCAGCTGGGCCGCATCGCTCTCGATGACGGCCAGGCCCTCCAGTTCCTTCGCGTGCTTGACGACGGCCTCCACCGGCCGCTCGGCATCGCGCGCCGCATCGAAGACCCGGTGGGCGGCCGCGTGCTCGCGCTCGAGCTGGTCCACGCGCTCGCCGGCTGCCGTCTGCTCCTCGAGCAGGGTCAGCAGCTGCGCCTTCAGCTGCGCGCGCTGCCGCCCCTGCTGGGCCAGCTCCAGCCGCTGCCGGTGCAGGTCGCGCAGCTTGCCGGAGAGCTGCTCGCGCTCCTCGGCCCAGGCCAGCACCGGGATCACCTCGGTGTTCAGCGTCTCGCGTTCGCGCAGCTTCAACTGGTACTGCTGGTACAGGTTGACGCGCGCTTCCAGCTCGGCGCGCTGGGCCCGGCCGTGGGCCAGCTCGCGCTCGGCGACCTCCACCTCCTGGCTCAGCTGGCGCTGGTGGTTGCGGGCGTCTTCATAGCGGTCCAGCACGTCCTGGTCGCCGAATACGTCGAACACCAGCCGCAGCAGCTCCTTCGGCGAGTACTCGCACAGCCGGTCGGTCTGTCCCTGCTCGAGCGCCAGCACGCGCGCGATCGCGCGGCTCAGGCCGGCCCCTTCGAGGCGGCGGCGCCAGTGCTCGATGCCGAGCCAGTCCTTGTCGGGGCGCTCCACCAGCGCTTCGATGGACACGTCGCCATCGACCATCACGTAGCGGCGCTGCCAGTCGCCGCCGTTGCGGTCGATGCGGCAGGCCAGCGTCACCGTGTCGGCATACAGCAGGCAGCGCGCGAAGGGCCGGTTCGAGGCTTGCCGGTTGCGCGGCCGGTTGTCGACGGTGGCGCGCAGCCAGGCGCTGTCGGCGTTGGCATGGCGCGCATAGGTCTTGTAGCTGCGCCCGCCGGAGCAGTCGAGGCCGAGCAGCGTGCGCATCGCGTCGAGCAGCGTGGTCTTGCCCGAGCCGTTCGGGCCGGCCACGGTGATGATGGCGCCGTCGAGCGGCAATGTGAGGCGCTGGCAGTAGTCCCAGTGCAGCAGTTCGAGGCTTTGCAGGTGGAACATCGGGTCAGGCCTCTCCGGCGTCTTGCGTGTCTTGCGCGCCGCGGGCCCGCCCCAGCACCTCGTGCAGCGCGCCGTCGAGGATGCGCGGTGCGAGCACGTCGTAGTCGAGCAGCAGGTCGAGCAGCGGCCCCTCGGCGATCTCGTCGCCGCGGTGCACGATGAAGCCGTGGTTCGCGAGCCGCTTCAGGTTGCCGTCGAGCCGGGTCTTCTTGCCCAGCTGCACGCCGAAATCGGTCAGCAGCGACTTGTACGACACCACCGGGCTGACGCTTGCCGCATCGGGCAGCGGGCGGGCGGTGTTGAACATCTCGTTCTGCCCGTCGGATTCGAGGCTGGTGGCACGCGCGGCCTGGCGCTCGCGCTTGGGCAGCACGATCAGCGACCACAGCACGATCAGCAGCGAGACGGCGTCGCGCGGCAGGTCGATGTTGTTGTGGCTGTCGAGCCCGGCCTCGCCGAACACCGCGCTCTCGGCCGGGCGCAGCAGCGCCACGGTGATGTGGTCGGCGTAGATGTTGTCGACCAGGCGCAGGCCGACCTGGGCCAGCCGCTCCTGCAGCGCGGACCAGAGCTCGGCGTCGATCAATGCGCGCTTGACCTTGGGGTGTTGCCGCGGCAGCCAGCGGCGCGCGAGCAGTTCGGCCGCCAGCACGGCGGCGTCATCGAGGGAAGTACTCATTCTGGGATGCGGACGGAATCGGGTTGAACAGGTTCGGCAGACGGCGCGCGGCCGCTGCGTTGCAGGTGCCCCTCGCTGATCAGCGCGACCTCGAGGTCGGCGGTCTTCAGCAGCGTGGGCGTGAGCGCCACCTGCCACGGCATCCGCGCGAGTTCACCGGTGGGGCTCTTCAGCGCCTGGGCCTGTGCGTCGCCTAGCAGCGGCATCAGCTGCAATCGGTAGGCGGCGTGCGCGAAGCGCCCGCCCAGMACGGCCTCGCTCAGCAGGTGATCGGCGCCGGCCTCGCCGCCGGGCCCATCGTCGGGCGCCCTGCTCCAGCGGCCGAGCAGGCCGATCAGCTCGCCCAGTTCGGGCGGCAGGCTGAGGATGTCGAGCGTGCCGGCATCGGCCTGCGCGGGCGGCGGCAGGCCGGTGCTGCGCGTGGGGTCGGGGCGGTCGCGCTCGAACTCGCCTTCGGCCACGTCGAGCAGGTCGTGCTGCGTCACGAAGACGGGCCGCACGCCGATCGCCAGCGCCTCGCCGAGCAGGCTCGCCAGGTCGGTGTGGTGCTGCAGCCAGTTGCGCACATCGGACGAGGTGAGCCCGCTGCTGCCCAGCGTGACGCGCTGGCGGTCGGCCTGCTGCAGTGCACGCGTGAACTGGCTGGCCATCGACAGCAGCCGCGCCTGGTCCTGGCCGAGCGCGCGGGCGGCGCGCTCCAGGCGCGGGCTGTCGTTGTGGTCCTGGATGATGGCCGACAGCGCCTGGCCGGCCTTGTCGACCAGCTTCAGCGCGCGGTCGAAGCGCGGCTGGGCCAGGCGCAGCCGGGCCTCGGAGCCGCTCGCGATGGCCTCGGCGAACTCGTCGTGCAGGCGCGCCAGCTGGGCGTGCAGGTGCTGCAGCTGGCTGGCGTCGACCAGGCCGAGCTGCTGCGAGCCGGCCACCTGCGCGAGCAGGCCGGACAGCTCGTCATCCTGCTGCGCGGCGGTCAGCGGCGCGAGCAGCGCCTGCACCTGCTGGGCGAGCGGCGAGAGATGGTAGTCCTGAGCGGTGGCATCCCAGACCAGCAGGTCGAGGTCGCGCAGGCGCTTGAGTGCCGCGTCGAGGGGATCGGGCAGCACCGCATGGAAGAGTTGATTGACATCGTCGCGCGAGAGCCTGCCCTGGGGCTGGGCCGCCAGTTCGAGGAAACACCACAGCCGCAGCCTGACGAGCGCCGCGCTGCCGCCGAACAGCCCGCGCAGCGCGTCGATCGCCGGCTGCTTCTGCGCGAGGGCGAAGGACAGCGGGTGGTCTTGCGGGTAGCCGGGGTCACGGAACAGGTCCTCGAACTGAACGATGTCGGCGGTATCGAGAGTCGGGCCGTCGTTCATCGGCGGGATTTTGCCTCAGGGGAGTGGTGCAAGAACCCGCTGCTGCCGCGATACTGCGGCGTCCAGCCCACGGAGTCCGTCCCGTGCACTCTTCGATGACCCGTCGCCGCGCAGCACTGTCCTGCGC
>NZ_JBFUFP010000357.1:0-4960 GCF_056403375.1 Rhizobacter sp. P2_H2 | reverse complement strand
GGTACAAGCGCACGTTCAGCGTGCCGGCCGGCTGGGGCGGCAAGCGCGTGAAGCTGAATTTCGGCGCGGTCGACCGCAAGGCCACCGTCTACGTCAACGGCCAGCAGGTCGGCCAGCACAGCGGCGGCTACGACGCGTTCAGCTTCGACATCACGCCCTGGCTGCGCAGCGGCAGCAACGACCTGGTCGTCGGCGCGTTCGACCCGACCACCGGCGATGACATGCTGGGCAAGCAGACGCTGAACCCTGGCGGCATCTTCTACACGCCGAGTTCGGGCATCTGGCAGACGGTGTGGCTGGAGCCGGTCGCGGCACCGCACGTCACGCGGCTCGACATGACGCCGGACGTGGCGAACAACCGGCTGCGCATCGTCGTGCGCGGCAGCAACCTGGGTGGTACCTCGATCGAGGCCGTGGCCTCGACCGGTGGCGCCCAGGTGGGTACGGCCACCGGCAGCGGCGATGTCGAGTTCACCGTGCCGGTGCCGAATGCGCACCTGTGGTCGCCCACCGATCCCTTCCTGTATGACCTGAAGGTCCGCGTGCGCAGCGGCGGCAGCGTGGTCGACGAGGTCGGCAGCTACTTCGGCATGCGCTCGATCGCGATCGGCAATGTCAACGGCGTGCCGCGTCCGCTGCTCAACGGCAAGTTCGTGTTCCAGTACGGCCCGCTCGACCAGGGCTTCTGGCCCGACGGCCTGTACACCGCGCCGACCGACGAGGCGCTGAAATCCGACCTGGTGGCCATCAAGGACCTGGGCTTCAACATGGTCCGCAAGCACATCAAGGTCGAGCCGCAGCGCTGGTTCTACTGGGCCGACAAGCTGGGCATCCTGGTCTGGCAGGACATGCCGCATGCCTGGGACGCCGAGACCAGCGCCGCGGTGCGCGCCAAGGTGGAGGCCGAAGACCGCGAGATCGTCGACGAGCACCGTTCGTCGCCGTCGGTCATCACCTGGGTGATCTTCAACGAGAGCTGGGGCGACTTCGACATGGTCCGCATGGCCGGCGTCTTCAAGGGCTGGGACCCGAGCCGCCTGATCGACACCCACTCGGGCATCAACTTCGCCCCGGGCGACCAGGGGGCTGGCGACCTGATCGACAACCACGACTACCCGGGCCCGAGTGCGCCGGCCTGGCAGCCGAACCGGCTGTCCGTGCTGGGCGAGTTCGGCGGCAACGGGCTGCGCGTGGACGGCCACATGTGGAACCCGGCCTCGACCTGCTGCTACAACCTCTACCCCGACTCGACGACGCTGACCAACGTCTACCTGCAACAGGTGGAAGGATTGCGCGAGCTGGTGTCTTCCCGCGGCCTGAGTGCCGCGGTGTACACCGAGATCTCGGACGTCGAGGACGAGTTGAACGGGTTCCTGACCTATGACCGCCAGGTCAGGAAGATGGACTTCGCGCAGGTCCGGGCGGCGCACCAGGCGCTGATCGACGGCGTGCCCTTCCTGCGGCGCGGCACCTCGTACTCGTTGCGCACCGTGACGCCGGGCGTGACCAACCGCTTCATCCGCCACGCCAACAGCCTGGGCGTGACCGAGGTGGTCGATGCCGCCAGCAGCGAGCTGCTGAAGAAGGACGCGTCGTGGAAGGTGGTCAACGGGCTGGGCGACGCGAGCTGCCTGTCCTTCGAGTCGGTCAACCAGCCGGGGCAGTTCCTGCGCCACCAGGCCTTCCGCCTGCGCATCGACCCGAACGACAACAGCGCGCTGTTCAAGGCCGACGCCACGTTCTGCGCCCGCAAGGCGCTGGACGGCAACGGTGGCATCTCGCTCGAGTCGAAGAACAACCCGGGCTACTACATCCGGCATGCCAACGCGGAGGTCTGGCTGAACCCGTTCCAGGACACCAGCCTGTTCCGCGCCGATGCGTCGTGGTCGCCGCAGGCCGGCTGGTGGCGCAGCAGCGTGGTGGTGGCGCCGAACACCGTGCATTCGCTGCGCGTGCTGACGCCGGGCTACGACAACCGCTACGTGCGTCACCAGGATGCGCTGGCCTTCACCGAGGTGGTGACGGCCGCGAGCGACAGCACGCTGAAGGCGGACGCGAGCTGGCGCATGGTGCCGGGGCTGGCCGATGGCAGCTGCTACTCGTTCGAGTCGCGCAACTTCCCGGGCGAGTACCTGCGCCACAGCAACTCGCGGGTGCGGCGCGACGCGCTGCAGGCCGGCGACCTGTACCGTGCCGATGCCACCTTCTGCGCGCAGGGGACGGCCGACGGCAGCGCGGGGACCCGCTTTGCGTCCTACAACTACCCGGGGCGCTACCTGCGCCACTACGCGGCCGAGGTGTGGATCGCCGATGGCATCGGCGGCTCGGCGTGGAACACGTCGGGCAGCTTCGATGCCGACACGCGCTGGGCGGTGGAGAACGCCTGGGCCCCTTGATGCGGTGGGGGCGGGCAGTCAACTAAACTGCCCGCCCGACCGACGAGGAGCGCCAGCGCATGAAGCCGAAGCCGTTTTCGATGATCCGCGAGTTCCACCTGGCGGACTGGTTCACGCTCGGCAATGCCGTGTCCGGCACCGGCGCGCTGTTCTCGATGATGTCCTACCTCGCGACGGCGAACGTCGTGCACATCCACTTCGCCTGCGGCCTGGTGATCGCCGCGCTGGTGTTCGACATCCTCGACGGCCRCGTCGCGCGCTGGCGCCAGAAGGCGTCGGCGCTGGGCCGCGAGCTCGATTCGCTGGCCGACGTGATCTCGTTCGGCGTCGCGCCGGCGATCATCGCCTACGGCTGCGGCATGCGTGGCCTGTACGACCGCATCGTGCTGGCGTACTTCGTCGCCTGCGGCGTGTCGCGCCTGGCGCGCTACAACGTCACCGCCGAGGCGCTGTCGGACGACAGCGGCAAGGTCACGCACTTCGAAGGCACGCCGATCCCGACCTCGATCGTGCTGGTGCTGATGCTCGCGGCGGCCGCCTCGGCCGGCGCGCTCGGCCCGAACCTGTGGTTCGGCGAGGTGATGGTCGGCGAACACTACTTCCACCCGCTGGTGCTGCTGTTCGGGCTCTCCGGCTCGCTGATGATCAGCCGGATCCGGATTCCGAAGCCGTGAACGGCTGGTTCAGGTGAGAACCTGCAAGCCGTGTTTGCGCACGATCGAGAGCAACTTGAGCGCCATGCCGCTGGGGCGTTTGGTGCCAGCCTCCCACTTCTGTACGGTCGATTCGCTGGTGTTCAGGTAGAGCGCGAATACCGGTTGGCTGACGTGGGCGCTTTCGCGGATGCGCTTGATCTGGATCGGGCTGATGGCCGGCGGCGCTGACACGCAGGTTTCGTCGAATTGACGCATCGTTGCCTTGTCGATGGCTCCAATCTGCCTGAGCGCGCTCGCGGATTGATGGATGGCCTCGAAGGCATCGCTTTTGAATTTACGCTTTGTCGGCATTGCAAATCTCCACAAACTGTCCGCTCGCGATCAACTCAGTCACTTGTGATTCATCCAACGCGGCGTAGACGCGAGCGAGCTTCCTGAATGCCGCCAGCTCCTCATCACTGATGTTCGCGCGGTCGCTCTTTGCAAAGAGGAATTCGAACACCCAACGACGACCGCCTTTCGCCAGAAGGATGGATCGGTGCAGGTTGTCGTTGAGTCGCTTCTTGAATACCCCTGCACCGAGATCCTCTGCCTGGCCTCGCATCGCCTGCAGCACGGCAGCACACAAATCGGTATCGGGAATCTTCGATTTGCTGGCTGCCTTTGCAAACCAGGCGGTCTTGAAGACCTGCGACGAGGTGACGGGCATGAAAGTCTAGCACTGGGTGCTACTTTGAAGTAGAAGGGCATCGGTGGCGGGACGGCGTTGCAAGCTATCAAATCGCGCCCGTTGTCATGTCCTCATTTCCTTCACCTTCCGTGCACTCAGTTCACTTTCCTGCGCCGCTTCGTGCCACTCAGCTCATGCGGCTCCAGGAAGTACGCCGCATTCCCCGCCGCCCGCTCCACCACCAGGTCAATGAAGGCCCGAACGCGGGCCGGTTGCGCGATGCGGCTGCCGTAGTACAGGTACAGGCTCAGGTGCTCGGCCACATGCTCGGTCAGCACCGGCACCAGCTGGCCGCTGCGCACCAGCGGCGCGGCGGTCACGCCCACCAGCTGGCCGATCGCATGGCCTGACAGCACCGCGTTCGCCTCCAGCTCGACATCGTTGGTGCACAGCACCGGCGCGAAATCGCGCGCGACGATCTCGGCGCCGACCTTGAACTCCCACGGCATCACCTTGTTGGTCGCCGGATGCCGGAAGCCGCTGCAGCGGTGCTGCGCCAGGTCGTCGATGTGCCGCGGCGTGCCGTACCTCGCCAGGTAACCCGGCGTCGCACACACCACCAGCTGCAGCGGAAACAGCCGGCGCGAGATCACGCCGTCGGCCGGCGGCGTGCCGGCGCGGAAGCCGACGTCGACACGGTCCTCGACCCAGTTGCCCAGGCGATCGTCCAGCTGCACGTCGGGCTCGATGTCGGGATGCCGCTCGCAGAACTCCGCCAGCACCGGCCACAGCACCGGCAGCATCAGCGAGCGCGTCGCGACGATGCGCAGCGGCCCGGCGATCTCGTCGCGCCCGCGCCGCGCACCGTGCAGCGCCCGCTGCAGTGTTGCCAGCCCCGGCTGCGCCGCGTCGAGGAACTGCTGCCCTTCCTCGGTCAGGCTGAGCCGCCGCGTCGTGCGGTGGATCAGCCGCACCCCCAGGTGCCCCTCGAGCTGCGCCAGCGCCTGGCTCGCGGCCTGCGGCGTGATCGCCTGCGCCGTCGCGGCCTGGCGCAGGCTGCCCAGCTCGACCGCCTTGACGAAGGTGGCGATGGCGCGGAGTTCGTTGAAGGCCATGGTCGATTCTCACGATCTGCTTGCGGATGAAACCATTGATTGTGGGCTAGTTGACTTGCAATCGCTTGCCTAGAGTTCGCTCACTCCATCACCTCCGCAAGGACATCGCCATGAGCTCCACTT
>NZ_JBFUFP010000356.1:0-4964 GCF_056403375.1 Rhizobacter sp. P2_H2 | reverse complement strand
ACCATGCAGAGCACCGACAGCACCGAGATCGTTGGCAACCCCTTCGTTCTCATGATGAATCCGGCCGAAGTGTTCCAGGCGATGGAGCGTTCCGAGCGCCTGGACCGCCTGCAACGCCGCATCTGCCGCCCGCTGGACAAGCCGCTGATCCCGCGTGTCGAGTCCGACATCAATGCCTACGATCACCTGATCGACGCCGAGCCGGAATCCGACTGAATTCTCTGGCGGGTCGCTTAGCATCGGGGTGCTTCCAGCCCCGATGACATGACCAAGACACCCGCCTATGACGCGCTGGCCGCCCTGAGCCAGCGGCTTCACCACTTCGATCACCTTCGCGCCATCGCCGGCTGGGACCAGGCCGCGATGATGCCGCCCAAGGGCAACGATGCCCGGGCCGCCGCGGTGGCCGAGCTTTCAGCGCTGATGCATCGGTTGCGCACCGATCCATCGACCGCCGGCGACATCGAGCGCGCCGGGCAGGAACCCCTCGACGATTTCCAGCGTGCCAACCTGCGCGAGATCCAGCGCGAATGGCGGCTCGCCAATGCGCTGCCCGAATCGCTGGTGCAGGCGCGCTCGCTGGCCACCGCGCGCTGCGAGCATGCGTGGCGCAGCCAGCGGCCGGCCAACGACTGGGCCGGCTTCGTCGTCAATTTCCGCGAGGTGCTGCGCGTCGGCCGCGAAGAAGCCCGGCTGCTGTCGGAGCAGACCGGCCTGTCGAAGTACGACGCGCTGATGGACCGCTACGAACCCGGCATGACCGGCGTCGAGGTCGACCGCGTCTTCGGCGACCTGCGGCAATGGCTGCCTGGCCTGATCGCCCAGGTGCGCGACCGCCAGTCGCGCGAGACCTGCCTCGAGCCGGTGGGCCCGTTCCCCGTCGAGCAGCAGCGCCGGCTGTGCGAGGCGGTGATGCACCTGCTGGATTTCGATTTCGAGGCCGGCCGGCTCGACACCAGCGCCCATCCGTTCTCCGGCGGCGTGCCCGAAGACGTGCGCCTGACCACCCGCTACCGCGAAGACGGCTTCCTGCAAAGCCTGATGGGCACCATCCACGAGACCGGCCACGGCCGCTACGAGCAGAACCGCCCGCGCAACTGGCTCGGCCAGCCGGTGTCCAGCGCACGCTCGATGGCCCTGCATGAGAGCCAGAGCCTGAGCTTCGAGATGCAGCTCGGCTGCAGCCGCGGCTTCACGCAGCTGCTGGCGCCGATGCTGGCCACGCATTTCGGCGCGCAAGCGGCCTTCGAGCCCGACAACCTGTACCGGCTGGTCACGCGCGTGAACCCGGGCTTCATCCGCGTCGACGCCGATGAGGTGACGTACCCGGCCCACGTGATCCTGCGCTACCGGATCGAGCGTGCGTTGATCGAAGGCGAGATCGAGCCGGAAGACATCCCCGGCCTGTGGGACGCCGGCATGATGGAACTGCTGGGCGTCGACACCCGCGGCAACTTCACCAACGGCGCGCTGCAGGACGTGCACTKGCCGGACGGCCTGTTCGGCTACTTCCCGTGCTACACGCTGGGCGCGATGTACGCGGCGCAGTGGTTCGCAACCCTGCGCGGCCAGCACCCGGACCTGGATTCGCGCATCGCCGCCGGCGACCTGTCACCGGTGTTCGACTGGCTGCGCGAGAACGTGTGGCAGCAGGCGAGCCGCTGGACGACGGCCGAACTCGCGGTGCGCGCGAGTGGCGAGCCGCTGAACCCGCTGCACTTCCGCCGGCACCTCGAGAACCGCTACCTGGGCTGATCCGCCGGCGGGTCGGGCAGGGCGCCGCGGCGCGGCCGCACCATCGCATCGAGCAGCCGCTCCAGCGCGCCCGGCAGGTCGCGGCAGCGGCCGGTGTGCACCGGCGAGGTCTGGATCGCCGTGCTGCGCGGCGCGACCAGCCAGTCGAACCGCTCGCGCGGCAGCAGCCGGCCCAGCGCACCCGCCTCGGCACCGCCGCGGCAGATCGCGGGGATCGCGGCCAGCGAGGCGCGAATGGCGGCCAGGTCCAGGCCCGGGTCCAGCGCCAGCAGGCGGGCCTCGTCGACCTCGATGCCGGCCTGCAGGAAGCCCGAGGGCGCGCACGAGACGATCGCCCCGACGTTGATGAACTCGCCGCGCTCGACCCGCGGCACCACGCGCACGATCGCGTAGTCGTAGGTGCAGAGATCAGCGGAGCTGGGAGCGGGCACGGATCGCCTCCTCGACAAAGACATGCGACGCCGCCAGCCGGCGCGTCAGGTAATCGGCATAGGCCTGGCGGTGCGCGGCATGGTCGGCGAAGACCTCGGGCTCGCCGAGCCACGCATCGGGGATCAGCGCGACGATGTCGGCGATGGCCTGCGGCGTGATCGCCTCGCGCATGCGCGCATCGGCCTCGGGCAGCGCAGCGGCGAACGGCAGCAGCACATGGTCGCGCACCAGTGCGAACGGGCTGGCGGCGCGGTCGAGGTGGCCATCCCACGCGTGGTGGAAATACAGCGCCGCGCCATGGTCGATCAGCCACAGCCGGCGGTGCCACATCAGCAGGTTGCTGTTGCGCGGCGTGCGGTCGACGTTGGTGACGAAGGCGTCGTGCCAGACGATGGCCGACGCGATGTCGGCGGCCGGCTGGTCGGCCAGCGGGTCGAAGGTGACCGAGCCGGGCAGGTAGTCGAGTGCGAGGTTCAGGCCGGCGCTGGCGCGGATCAGGTCCTGGATCTCGGGGTYGGGCTCGGTGCGGGCGAGTTCGGCCTCGAGCTCGACCAGCACGATCTCGGGCACCGCGAGGCCGGCCGCGCGCGCCAGCTCGCCGCACACCAGCTCGGCGATCAGCGCCTTCGGGCCCTGGCCGGCGCCGCGGAACTTGAGCACGTACAGGCCCTGGTCATCGGCCTCGATGATCGCGGGCAGCGAGCCGCCTTCGCGCAAGGGCGTGACGTAGCGGTGGGCGCAGACGGTGCGCAGGGGGGGGCGGGGCATCGGCGGATTGTCGCCTCAACCCGGGTTCAGGCCCCGCCGTAGCGCTCGGTGCGGATCGTCGAGGCGTCGATGCCGGCCGCACGCAAGCCCGAGGCGATGGCCTCGACGAACGGCGTCGCGCCGCAGACGAAGGTCGCCGCGGGCGGATGGCCCCAGCCGGCCAGCGCTTCGCGCAGCAGCACATCGTCCAGCCGGCGATCGAGGTCGCCGGGCCGGCGGCGCGGCTCGCGCGTCGTGATGAAGACCAGCCGCAGCGATGGATCGGCGCCTGCCATCGCGGCCAGCTCGTCGGCGCAGATCAACTCCTCGTGCCGGCGTGCCGAGTACAGCAGCAGCGTCGGCAGGCCGCGGCCGGCCTGGTGCCGCAACCGCAGCATCGCCAGCAGCGGCACGACGCCCGAGCCGCCGCCCACCAGCAGCAAGGGGCCGCCATCGGCCGGCTGCCACACGAAGTGCCCGCCGATCGGGCCGCGCGCTTCGAGCGCGTCGCCGGCCTGGGCCGCTTCGTGGAACCAGGGCGAGACCTCGCCGTCGTCGAGTCGCTCGACCATCAGCTCGACCCGCGCCGCACCCGGCGCCGACGCGATCGAGTAGCTGCGCTGCGCCTGGTAGCCATCGGGTGCCGTCAGCCGCAGGTCCAGGTGCTGGCCGGCGTGCTGCGCGGCCAGCTGCAGGCGCAGGAACACGCTGGCCACCCGCGGCGTGCGGGGTCGGACCTCGTCGATCACCACCTCGCTCCAGTCCATCACGGATCGTTCGTGTAGCGCTGCTCGCGCCACGGGTCGCCACGCATGTGATAGCCGCGCAGCTCCCAGAATCCGGCCTCGTCGCGCGCGGTGAAGCGCAGGCCCTTGACCCACTTCGCGCTCTTCCAGAAATACAGGTGCGGCACCAGCAGCCGTGCCGGGCCGCCGTGCTCGGGCGCAAGCGGAGCGCCGCCGAAGCGCGTCGCGACCATCGCCTGCCCGTTGGCGAGGTCGGCCATCGGCACGTTGGTGTCGTAGTCGTCGAACGAGCGCGCCAGCACCCAGGGCGTGGGTGCCTCGATGCCGGCGGCGCGCAGCAGGTCGTCGACGGTGACGCCCTGCCATTCGGTGTCGAACTTCGACCAGGTGGTCACGCAGTGGATGTCGCCGCGCCAGGTGGTCTGGGGCAGCGCGTTGAACTCGTCCCACGACCAGCTGGCCAGCGGGCGCGGGCCATCGTGCAGCGTGAAGCGCCAGTCGGCCAGCGGCACGTCGGGCGTCGGGCCGTACGACAGCACCGGGAAGTCATCGGTGAGGTGCTGGCCGGGCGGCAGCCGCTTCGCCACGTCGGTGGCCGGGCGGCGGCCGAAGAATCCGCGGGTTGCCATGTGAATCTCCTTGTTGCCTACAAGCCTCGCACGTCCGACTCGACGCGTGCAAGTTCCGCGCCGATCTCGTCGAGCGCCGCGCCCAGGTCGCCGCTCGTGCCGGTGTGCACGCTGTCGGCCAGTGCCATCGACAGCGCGGCCAGGCGCTCGGCACCGAGCTGCCGCCCCGAGGTGGCCAGCGCATGCGCGGCGCGCTTCAGCTCGGTCCACTGCACCGGTTCGGCGGCCGCCGCGCGCATCTGCTGCATCAGCCGCGGCGCCTCGCCGAGGAAGGTCGAGGTGACCGAATGCAGCAGGTCGTGCATGCCCGGCCGCTGCCGGGCCCTCAGTTCGGCCAGCGCCTGCGGCGCCAGGCGCGGCGGCGCGCTGAGCCAGCGCTGCAGCACGTGCTCGATCACGTCGCGGGTGAAGGGCTTGGCGATGTAGTCGTTCATGCCGGCCGCGAGGCAGTCGTCGCGGTCGCCGGCCATCGCATTGGCGGTCAGCGCGATGATCGGCAGCTCGCGCTCGCCCTGGGCCCGGATGCGGCGGGTTGCCTCCAGCCCGTCGATGCCCGGCATCTGGCAGTCCATCAGCACGGCGTCGTAGACGCGCTCGCGGCAGCGTGCGATGGCCTGCAGGCCGTCGGTCGCGCGGTCGACCTGCAGGTTCAGCG
>NZ_JBFUFP010000355.1:0-4973 GCF_056403375.1 Rhizobacter sp. P2_H2 | reverse complement strand
CCTCCAAGCCCTGCGCGCGAATGCGAGCCAGGCCGTGCGGCAGGCCGCCGAAGCGGCGGAGGCGGAACTGGCCCGGCAATCCGAACCGTTGGCTCGCCAGTCCGCGATGGCCTCGATCGAGTTGATATCTGACCAGCTGCGGCCGCTGCTGCAGGCGCTGCTGCATGACCCCCAGGGCAGCGTGCTCGCCTCGCTGCGGCCGCGCGACGAGGACTACGGCAAGGCCTTCGTGCCTTCGTCGGTGCAGGCCGCACGCGAGGGCTACGCGGCGGTGTGGGCGCAGCTGCCGCGCCTGGGCCGTGCCTCACGCGACAGCCGCATCGTGCCGCGCCTGGCACCCGCCGGCATGCTGGCGGACGAGAACGACCTGTCCTGGCACTTTCCCGGCGGCTACCGCAGCATCGCCGGGCTGCTGCAGCCGCAGCGCGTGTGGGCGGCGTGGAAAGTGATCGAGCCCGGTCGCGATGCCGGCACCTCCTATGACGGGCTGGTGTGGCTGGATGACCACTGGGCGTGGTTTCCGAAGCCGTACCGGGTGCTGGGGCCGCGAGGTGAAGCGCCGCGACCATAGTTTCACAATCGAGCGGACTTGCGAGCAGTACTCCTTATCCAGTGGTGACCGCAAACGAGCCCCGGCTACCAGCGGCTGAACTCTCCCGCACGGTGGCTTTTTGGTGGCGAGGATTGCCGCTCGTGGTTGCATACCGACGTTTTCCACCGCATGTGGCCACCCAATGCTGAGGGTTAGCTCCCTTCGATCGGAGGGGTACTTGCTCGACATTTTTTAGCAATCTCTTTTAAATCAATAGGTTAGGCAAGCCTCGCCCGGATGAGGTTTACCTCCGGCACACAGTTCGAGAAGCTGTCACCAGGCGTGCGTCACTCCGATCCCGCCGAAGAGAACACCGCCATGGGTCTTGCCATGCGTCTGCCCGAGAGTGGGCATGACCGTCCACCTCGGTGTGGGTTCGACTGCYGCCGTGAATTGCAGCGTTCGCACCGTTCCCGGCTCGTCCTGGACCTTGTCGACCAACACCTCGGCGGACACGGAGGCCGTGCCGATCTGGTGTCGGCTGCCGAGCTTGAAGCTGCGGCTCAGCGCTGCTTCATCGCGCGATACCACTGAGGCGCTGGTGGGCTGCAGCACGCCGGCGAGAAGGCCAGTCCCCCCGCTGCCGCCACCCTGCTGCGTCGAGAGCTTGTAGCCGTAGCGCATGCCAGACGCATAGATCCGCCACGCCGGCGTGACGTGCACATGGCCGTGGAGACCGAAGCCAGGCCCCTTGAGCTGTTGTTGCTCGACGGTGACGTCGCCCGGTACGAGCGACGTACCCGTGGTGCCCTGGCCGTGCGCATCGCGGTGGTGCCCGTCCACCCCCACGCCGACGCGCTCGCCCAGCCACGTGACCGAGGCGTCCCAGTCGGTCTGGCGCCATGCATCGCCGCCGTTCCGGCGGTTCGCGGCCAGCGAGGCATTCCAACCGTCACCGATGAAGCCGGTGGCCGCGCTGAACACGCTCACGCGGCGGGCGGCGCCGGCCACGTCGAGGCGTGTCTGCCCGCTCCCGAACTGGACCCAGCCCCGTTCGCCGACCGGGAGCGACAGCACACCAAGCGCCGCCGTGTTGTGGCGGGCATCCCGCTGCACGTTGGCCTCGACGTAGCGCATGCCGGCATTGGCAGCTTGCGTGTCGCCGGACTCGTCGGCAAGAGCAGGACGGCAGGCAAGCAAAGCCAGGCAGCAAGCGAGGGAACTGGCGGGCAGGCGCTGGAGACGGGTCATGTCAATGCGGGAGGCAGTCGTGGAGGCATCCTCGGATCAGCGGCCCACATGGGCGCTGGTGCCGCCCGAGGCCGAAGCGTTCACCGAGCGGTCGGGACGCGTGACCTCGGCCGATCCTGCAACCGAGGCGTTGTCGCCGACGGCAGTCTGGCCCTCGGCCTGCGCGTGCACCGGGGTTGAGGTGACCTTGCGAACCGCAGTGCCCGCCGTGGTCCTGGCGGCGGCCGCCTTCTCGACGACCTGGCCGCGACCGGCCTGCGCCGTGGCGTTCGCCTTCTGCTGTGCATCGGCCGACACGTCGACCGCCGCCTCCTTGGCCTGGTTCATCTGGCCGCTCACGGCGCCGGCCGTCTCGCGCACCTTGCGGCCGGCCGCTTCGTCGCGCTGGACGTTGACGCGCGCCTGACCCTGCACGTCGGCGCTGCGCATGCCTGCGCTGCCGCCGAGGCCGGCTGAACCGCTGCCCAGCAGGCCGGCGTGGGCGGTCGACGCCAGCACGAACGTGGCGAGCACGGCGATCGAGAGAGTGGACAGCGACAAGGAATGTTGCGTGGTCATGAGAAGGATCTCCTTGGACAGTGGCGGAGGGGCGGCCTTCCCGACCCTCTTGCCATGTACAACGAGCCGCATCGGCGAATCCTTCCCTGCCAAGATGTAACAGTTGGCCGCGGGGTCGCCGTGCTTCACCAACGCCGCGCGGACACCCGCTCAGGCGCCGTCCTGGCGCCCTCGCCCACCAGCCCGAAGCCGAACACGTCGTCACGGCCGGCAGCGCCCAGGTCGGTCGCGCTGCGCTCCAGCAGCAACAGCGCTGCGGCGGCGGTCTTCGGATCGGGCTCCTGCAAGGCTTCCGCGAGCAGGCCGGCGACGATCGGCGCGGCGAAGGAGGTACCGCGTGCGGACGCATACCCGCCCCCTGCCCTTGCCACCGCCACGTCGGCGCCGGGTGCCACGAGGCACACCTGGGGACCCTGGGCCGCCTCGGGCAGTACGCTGCGACGGGTCGTCACGCCACTCACGCCCACCACGCCGGCATAGGACGCGGGATACAGCCGCGGCGCGGCCGGCCCGTCGTTGCCGACCGCCGCCACGATCAGGTGGCCGCGCCGGGTGACGGCCTGGGTGGCCCTGTCCAGCAGCGCGTTGGGCGGGCCGACCAGGCTCACGTTGATGACCGCCACGCGCTCTCGCACCATCCACGCCAGAGCTTGCGCCACGTTCTCGGCTGCGCCCCCGTCGGGCGCGTCGCAATAGACATCCGCGGCGAAGAGTTCGGCGCTGGGCTGCAGGCCGCTGAACGCGCCGTCGCGGCCCACCAGCAGCGAGGCCACGGCGGTGCCGTGCCGGCTGGGCACCTCGCGACCGTCGCAGCCCGAGGTATGCAGGCGCGCCTGCTCGAAGGCAGGATGGCGGCGGTCGACCCCGCCGTCGATCAGCCCGACGCGGCGCCGCGCAGCCGGTGCCGGTGTCGATGCCGCCAGAGCGGCCGATTCGGCTGCCACCGCGCCGCTGTGCCCATAGAGATGGTTGAAATCGACCGCGGCTTCGGGCTCGATGGCGCGCAGGCGCTGCGCGGCCGCGGCCAGCGAGTCGCCTGGCGGTGCGCGCAGCACCATCTGGCGCAGATCGAGCTCTGGGAGCAGCTGCTCGCGCAGCACGGTGAAGCCCTGCGCCTGCGCGGCGCTCAGCGCGGCCGCCGAGGGTGCGAGCCAGATCAGCTCGCCGCGGCGCACGGGCTGGCCGGCCGGGTCCAGCTCGATCCGATCGGGGTTGCGCCGCACCAGGTCGCGCTGGGTGCGCAGGCGCAGGTCCTGCAGCGGCACCGCCTGCTGCACGGTCTCCGGCAGGTTGGTCTGCGGAAGCCGGCCGAGGGCTGGCACGTTGACCGAGGGCAGGCGCAGCTGGGCGGCGGCCGGCGTCGTTACCAGGACGACCGCGACGGCCAGCGCAAGCCCCGCTGCACGGCGGACCGTGCGCCGGGCCTGGCGGAAGCGGCAGTGATGGAAGATCGGTTTCATCGTGGTTCGGGAGGATAACGAGCGGGGCATGGAAGAAAATCCATCCCCCATTCGTTGTCCCCTTCAATGATGAACTCTGCAACGGAAGTGCGAACCCAGATCGCCGCGCTCTTGCCGCGGTTGCGGCGCTTCGGGCGCACGCTGGCGCACTCCCGGGAGGACGCAGACGACCTGGTGCAGATGGCGATCGAAAAGGCGCTTGTGCGCACCGACCAGTGGACGCCTGGAACGCGTCTGGACAGCTGGATGTTCAGAATCATGCAAACAACCTGGATCGACGAACTGAGGTCGCGCGAACGGCGTGGGCAGACCTTCTTCGACGAAGCCGAAGGCGCGCACGTGGGCGTGAGCTCCAACGACGCCCAGGTCGACGCGATGTCGGTGCGCAAGGCCGTCTCGCAGCTCGGCGACGACCAGCGAGCGGTGGTCGGTCTGGTGCTCGTGGAAGGCCTCTCCTACCAGGAAGCCGCGCAGGTGCTGGACATCCCCGTGGGCACGCTCACCAGCCGTCTCGCCCGTGCGCGCGAAGCGCTGCAACAGATGCTCGGAGGTACGCCATGACAACGTGGAACGATGAAGAACTGATGGCTCACGCCGATGGCGAACTCGCCGGCGAACGCCGCGATGCGCTCGAGCAGGCCTTGCAGCAGGATGCGCGCCTGCGCGAACGCATCGGCAGCCTGAAGGGGCAACGCCAGCGTGTCGCGGCGGCTTTCGGCGACGTGCTGAACGAGCCCGTGCCCGACCGGCTCAGCGCCCTGCTGCGCGAGCCGGTGGCCGAGGCTGTGCCGCCGAAAGTCGGTGGCCTGGCCGAGCGGCGCCAGCAGCGCGACGAGCGCCGGGGCATGTCCAGCTGGGCCGCCTGGGGCGGCATGGCGGCCAGCCTCGCCCTGGGCGTCGTGCTCGGGGTCCAACTCCTCGGGTCAGGTGCCTCCGGCGCGGGCGACGTGCTGCTGAGCGACGCTGGCGGACGGCTCGTCGCTGGTCAGCAGCTCGCCAAGACGCTTGACGCCCAGGTGGCCGGCCAGGCCGCCGCCGGCGTCGCGGTGCAGCTGAGTTTTGTCGACAGGTCGGGCCAGTACTGCCGCACCTTCAGTGCAGGAGCGGCGTCGCGGTGCAGCTGAGTTTTGTCGACAGGTCGGGCCAGTACTGCCGCACCTTCAGTGCAGGAG
>NZ_JBFUFP010000354.1:0-4989 GCF_056403375.1 Rhizobacter sp. P2_H2 | reverse complement strand
GCGTTGTCGAGCAGGCCGTCGATGCTCAGCGAGCCCTGGGCGATGCGCACCGACAGCCGGCCGGCAGCCACCCCGTCGATCGCCCGCTGCAGCGCGGCGCGGCTCATCTCCAGCGTCGGGGCCGGGGCCTCGTTGGCCCGCGACGTGGCCGAGACCAGCCAGCCGGCGGAGACCAGCGCGATGATCACTGCGAGCGCTCCGGGGACGGCACGGGCAGGGCGGGCCACCAGCCGTTGACGGACGGCAGCCAGGCTGCCCGACGGCGCGACGGCGCGGGTTGCGGCCAGCAGCGCGGCATCATCGGGCCAGTCGGCGCCGCTGGGGCCGGTGCAGACGCGGACACCGCTGAAGTCGACCGGGATGAAATCATCGAAGCGAAGCCGCTGCGGGCTGCCGTTCGACCACTGTGCCAGCGCGTCACCGTCGGCGCCGAGGCGCAGCGTGAGGGGCGGAAACTGCCAGTCAGCAATGGAAATGTCGCATTCATCTGCTTGTCCGATCGAATGGGTTCCTGGGCTCAGATCCAGATAGGCACCGGCATGCGTGCCGCTCAGGATGCGAAGGCGTTTGTGCGCCGGCGAAGTGCTCATGTCAGCGGGCTCCCTTGGTGTCGCAGCCGGTGGCCAGGCCCAGGGCCTGGGCCGCGCAGCCGGTCTTCGGCGCGGCGGTCTTGCTCGTCGCCTTGCCGTTCGTGTTCGCTGCCGTTCGCGTCGTCGACGAGGCGGTCGTGGCTGCCGTGGCGGTGGCCGGCGCGCTGCTGCCGGGCAGCAGTGCGGCACGCGGCGTCAGCAGCGGTTTCAGCGTCGGGATCACGTAGCCGGGCGACAGCGCGCCGTAGGTCGTCAGTGCGGCGACGGCGGTCGGGCCTGCGAAGCCGCGCTGCGTGCTGCCGGTGCGCGGCGTCGACGAGGACGACGGCGGCGGTGCGAGCGGCGTGGGGAATTCAGGCGCGGGCGCCGGCGCCGGTGTGGGTGCAGGCGCGGGTGCCGGCGTCGGCACGGTCGGCGTGGCCGCCGCACGGCCAACCCCGATCACCTTCGGCGTCAGCAGGAACAGCCGTTCGCTGCGGAAGCTCGTGTTCTCGTCGTGGCGGAACGCCGCGCCGAGCAGCGGGATGCGCGAGAGCCCCGGCAGGCCGCTGCGGCCCTTGCTGTTCGATTCGATCGAGATGCCGCCGATCAGCAGGCTCTCGCCTTCGCGCACCGTCGCTTCGGTGCTGATCTCGGTCTGCTTGATCACCGGCACCGAGTCGACGACCGTGCCTTCGAAGTTGCCGTCCTGGATCGACAGCGACAGCCGCACCTCGCGGTGGTCGGCGTAGGTGACGATCTGCGGCGTCACCTGCAGCGTGGTGCCGGCCTCGATGGTGAAGAGGTTGGCATCCAGGTTGCCGGCCACGCGCACCGAGGCGACGCGCTTGTCGGTCATCGTCGCGGTGCGGTTCACGGCCCCCAGCACCTTGGGGCGCGCCAGGATGTTGGCCTTGCCGGTGCCTTCGAGGGCGCGGATGCGGGCCAGCAGTTGCTTGCCGGCGTTGCCGACCAGCGTGGTGACGTTGCTGCCGGTCAGCGTGCTGGTGCCGGCGGTGCCGGGCTGCGCACCGGGCGAGCCGGGCGACACCGTCAGGCGGGTCACGCCGTCTTTCGTGAAGGTCCAGTCGACGCCGAGCGATTCGAAGGCGTCGCTGCTCACGTCGATGATCGAGGCCTCGATCTCGACCAGGTCCTGTGCGATGTCAAGCTGGCGGATCAGCGTCTCGTATTCGCGCATCCGGTCGGGCAGGCCGCGCACGATGATCGCGTTGGTGGCCTCCTCGGCCTGGAAGAACGGGCGCTCGGCCTCGGCAGGCGCCAGCGCGTCGCTGCTGCTCAATTGGTTGGCGCGCACCTCGTCGTCGCGCTTGTTCGCGTTGCTGCCGCCGCCGGTCTCGGGCAGCTTCAGGCCGTAGGTGGCCTGGGCGGCGCGGGCCTTGTCGGCGCGGCCGACCAGCCCGTTGACGGCACCCTTCAGGGCCTGGTTGCCGCCTGCGGCACCGGCGCCGGCGCCGTTGTTCGAGAACAGGTTGTTCAGCGTGCTGGCCAGGCCCGGCACCTTGGCGTTGCCGAACACGCGGTCGCCGGCCGTCGCGAAGCGCAGCGGGAACACCTGGATCGACTTGCCGACGCGGTCATGGCCATCGCGCTCCAGCTGCTCGAGCACCGTCGAGACGAGCTCGATGTGGCGCGGCGGGCCGTAGGCCAGCAGCGTCTGCTGGCGGTCGTCGAACTTGAGCGGGAAGCGCGCATCGCCCAGGCCCAGCGAGCCGAGCATCGAACGCACCTGCTGGCGGTCGTAGCCGCGCATGCGGAACACCCGGCTCTGCATCGCACGGGACGGGTAGACGAAGAGCGTCGTGCCGTCGAAGTACCAGATGACGCCGTAGGTGCGGGTCATCGCGTTCAGGAAGTCTTCGGGGCGGGTGTTGAAGTTCGCGTTCACCGAGCCGTCGACGCCGGAGTCGACGACCACCGGGATGCCCTGGCTCGCGGCGAAGTCCTGCAGCACGTCGGGCAGCTTCTTGCCGTCGGCGCGGTAGACGAAGCGCTTGCCCGAGAAAGGCGTCGCGTCGGCGGCAGCGGCGGGCTGCAGGGCGGCGAGTGCGGCGGCGGCAATCAGGGTGGTCAGGAATCGCACGGCTTGTGTCCGGTTTCGTTGGCTGTCTGTGCCGGTTCTCGGCGTCGACTGCATGGATGCAAGTGTGGGCGGCGTGCCGAGGCCGGAAGGGCCTGTACGCGAAGCCGTGGACAGTGCTGCGAAGGGCTGGCGGCGTCATTTTTTGAAAGCGGTTTCGAACGAACGTTCGCGCCGCGTGTCAACCCGATGAAAGCGAGGGGCCAGCGAGGTGAAAGCAATTGCGAGAACGGACATGCCGATGCCGCTTTTGTCGTGTAGCCTTGCGTGGCTTCGCGTTCACACATGAACCATCCGACCCAGCTCTCCAAGTACGCGATCAACCAGGTGATCGGTGAAGGCGCCATGGGCGTGGTCTACAAGGCCACCGACACGGTGCTGCGCCGCACCGTCGCGATCAAGACCCTGCGCCGCCCGCTGGTGGAGCAGGGCGGCGGGGGTGCACTGCTCGCCCGCTTTCGCAACGAGGCGCAGGCCGCGGCCCGCCTGATGCACCACAACATCGTTGCGGTGCACGACTATGGTGAGCACGAGTCCGAGCCGTACATCGTGATGGAGTACGTGCAGGGCTCCACGCTGAAGGAGCCGCTGCGCCGCGGCACCCGCTTCGACGATGCCGACATCGTCGGCCTGATGGCCCAGCTGCTCGACGGCCTGCACTATGCGCACGAGCAGGGCGTGTGGCACCGCGACATCAAGCCGGCCAACCTGTTGTGGACCAACGACGGGCGGCTGAAGATCGTCGACTTCGGCATTGCGCGCATCGCGACGATGGGCTTGTCGCAGGTCAGCTCGACGATCGGCACGCCCGGCCACATGGCGCCGGAGCAATACGCCGGCGAACAGGTCGACCGGCGCGTCGACATCTTCGCGGCCGGCGTGCTGCTCTACATGTTGCTGGCCGGGCGGCCGCCGTTCGTCGGCAGCAACGAGAACGTGATGTTCCAGACGCTGAGCAGCGAGCCGCTGCCGCCGTCGAGGGTGCATGGCAGCCACCGGCCGCAGTGGTTCGATCCGGTGGTCGCTCGCGCGATGGCGAAGCGTCCGGACGACCGCTTCGCGACGGCGCTGGAGTTCAAGCACGCGCTGATGGCGCAGGCAAGCCAGGCGCTCGGGCTGCCGCCGATCGCGGCGATGGTGGAGGCGGGCAGCTCGTTCATCGAGCTGCAATCGGCGGCGACGCAGCCCGACCCGCGGGCGAGCGACTGGCAGCGCGGCACCTTTGCGCTGGACACGCGGCCGATGCCGGCGCGGCCGGCGGCATCGACGCCATCGCAATGGCATTCAGAAACGCTGCAGATGCTGGAGTCGGAGCTGGCGCAATCGATCGGGCCGCTGGCGCGCGTGCTGGTGCAGCGCGCAGCGCGCTCGACGGGCGACCTGATGTCGCTGCGTCAATCGCTGGCCGAGCAGATCGACACCGAGGCGGGGCGCGACCAGTTCCTGCAGCGCACGCGCTCGCGGGCCAGCACGTTCGGCACGCTCGGCTCGGGTGGGGGCGCGGTCGTGGCGCGGCGGCGCGCTGCCGATGACACGCTGTTGGGCGACCAGGTGATGCGCGTGGCCGAGCTGGCGCTGACGCAGCATGTCGGGCCGGTGGCGCGGGTCATCGTGTCGCGCTCGGCCGCGCGTGCGTCATCGCGCGAGGAGTTCTTCCAGCTGCTGGCGCAGCATGTGGACGACGAGGACGAGCGCGAGGAACTGCTGCGCACGCTGGAGAGCAGTTCGGCGGGTCGCTGAAGGCTTCTTCTCTTCGCAATTCGAATGGGCATCGCCATTGAATTGCGATGGATCTGCGGTTGCAGCGCTCAGTGCAATGTCGGCCGCACCGCCCGCCTGCCACCCGTCTCCGACAACAGCGCATCGAATTCGTCCTCGACCGAATCCGCGAAGCCGTCGAAGGCGACCTCACCCCCATCGTCCGTCTCCTCGTCCCCATCGACGAACAAGGTCTCCAGCGCCTGCATGCCGACGGCATGACCCAGGTCCAGCGCGGCGACCGCGTCGCTCGGCTGCTCGATCCACTTCAGCGGGCTCAGCTGCAGCATGCCTTCGGACGACAGCCCGAGCATCCAGCCGTACTCGAGCATCACGGCCTGCTGCATCGCCATCATCTGCTCCACGCGCAAGCCCGCAAGCTCGCGCGCCAGCATCGGCAGCAGCACCTGCGGCCTCACCGTGGTACTCGCGCCGTCGTGCTGCATCTGCAGCCGGCACAGCAGGCCGCCGGGGCCCCAGAACGCCGAGCTGTCCTGCAACGCGGTGGCGCCGCCCTGCGGCAGCCCCATCAGCAGGGACATCTCGGAGAGGAACTCATTC
>NZ_JBFUFP010000353.1:0-4994 GCF_056403375.1 Rhizobacter sp. P2_H2 | reverse complement strand
GCATGAAGGCGATGACGAGCGCGTTGAACGCGAGTGCGAGCGGGCCGTTGCGGTTCATCGTGACCTCATCCCAACGCACGGCGGTAGCGGCCTTCGACGAGGCGGTTCCAGCCCAGCATCACCGCGAGGTTGGCGGCCAGCAGCGTCAGCGCGATCGCGGCGCCGAGCGGCCAGTTCAGCTCGTGCAGGTACTCGTCGTAGACCACGGTCGCGACCATCTTGAGGCGGCGTCCGCCGAGCAGGCCGGGGATCGCGAACGAGCTGGCCGCGAGGCCGAACACGATCAGGCTGCCCGACAGGATGCCCGGCATCACCTGCGGCAGCACGATGCGGCGCAGCGTGGTGAACGGCGAGGCCTTCAGCGACAGTGCGGCGTTCTCGATGCCGGGGTCGAGCTTCTGCAGCGAGGTCCACACGGGGATCACCATGAACGGCAGCATCACGTGCACCAGCGCGATGACGACCGCCGTCTCGGTGTAGAGCAGCTTGAACGGACCGAGGCCGAGCGCGCCCAGCGCCGCGTTGACCAGCCCTTCGGGGCCGAGCAGCATGCTCCAGCCGAAGGCCCGCACCACCACCGAGACCAGCAGCGGCGCCAGCACCACCAGCAGCATCACCGAGCGCCACGGGTTGCGCATGCGGCTGAGCACGTACGCCTCGGGCGCACCGACCAGCACGCAGATCAGCGCCACCAGCGCGGCGATGCGGAAGGTGCGCCAGAAGATGCCGTGGTAGTACGGATCGCCGAACACCATCGCGTAGTGCGCCAGCGTGAACTCGCCGGCGCGCGCGCCGGTGGCCGGGTCGTAGACGTTGAACGACAGCACCGCGGTGAGCGCGAGCGGCACCAGCAGCAGGCCGGTGAAGAGCAGCGCCGCCGGGCCGCCGAGCCACCAGGGGGCGGACTTCACGGGGCGGCCTCCACCGCCGGGGACTCGCCCGGCAGCAGCCGGCTGCCGTGCACCGGCCAGTCGATGCCGGTGCGCTGCCCGGCTTCGAGCGCCACGCGGCCGTCGTTCGGGCACAGCACCGCGAGCGCGCCGACCGCGGTGTCGACGCGGTACAGCCACTGGCTGCCGAGGAAGAAGCGCTCGGCGATCTCGCCGTCGAGCCGGCCGCTGCCCGGCGCGACGAACTGCAGCTTCTCGGGCCGCACGCTCAGCAGCACCGCGGCCCCGGGGCGGAAGCCCGTCTCTTCGACCACCACGCGAAGGCTGCCGACCTGCACCGCGCCTTCGCCGTTGACGCGGCCTTCCAGCAGGTTGGCCTTGCCGACGAAGGTCGAGATGAAGCGGGTGCGCGGATGCTCGTAGACGCGCTGCGGCCGGTCGACCTGCGTCGCGCGGCCCTGCTCCATCACGACGACGCGGTCGCTGATGGACATCGCCTCGCCCTGGTCGTGCGTGACCATCACCGTGGTGGTGCCGACCTGGCGCTGGATGCGGCGCAGCTCGAACTGCATCTCCTCGCGCAGCTGCGCGTCGAGGTTGGACAGCGGCTCGTCGAGCAGCAGCACCGGCGGCTCGATCACCAGCGCGCGGGCGAGCGCGACGCGCTGGCGTTGCCCGCCGGAGAGCTCGCGCGGGTACTTGCCGGCATGCGCTTCCAGGTGCACCAGCGCCAGAGCCTCACGCACCCGCTCCAGCCGCTCGGCGCGCGGCATGCGCCGCATCTCGAGGCCGAAGGCCACGTTGGCGGTGACCGTCATGTGCGGGAACAGCGCATAGGTCTGGAACACSATGSCGAGACCGCGCGTGTTGGCCTTGGCGTGCGTGATGTCGCGGCCGTCGAGCTCGATGCGGCCGCGCGTCACCGGCTCGAAACCGGCCACCATCTGCAGCGTCGTGKTCTTGCCGCATCCCGAAGGCCCGAGCAGCGAGACGAACTCGCCTTTCTCGACCGACAGGTTCATGTCGGCGACCGCGCAGGTGTCGCCATAGAACTTGGTCACGCCAGTCAACTGCAGGAAAGACATCGGGGTCCTCGCTTGCGGAATCCGGGAGGGAAGATTCCTCCAACGGATCGCAAGTTGCGGGCCATCTTGACCCGAGAATTCCAATCAATCAAATACTCCATTTCCCTATTTCGTTTGATGGAATACTTCAGGCTTCTGTGACCCATGGAATTCCACAGGATCGAGCATGAGCGATGAGAGCCCGTCGACCGCCGCCGCCAGCCGGCTGTTTGCCGTGATCCGTGCGCTGGCGCAGGTGCACGCCGATGGGGGGCGCGTCACGCAGATTGCCCGCAGCGTGGGCCTGACGCAGGCCACCACGCACCGCCTGCTGCAGTCGCTGGTGGCAGAGGGCATCGTCGAGCAGGACGCGCGCAGCAAGCTCTATCGCCTGGGCATCGAGTTCTTCGCGCTGGCCGCCTCGGCCGGCAACCCGGCCGACCTGCGCACGCTGTGCCGACCCGCGCTGTTGCGGCTGTGCGCGAGCCTGGGCGACAGCATCTTCCTGCTCGCGCGCAGCGGCTTCGATGCGGTGTGCCTGGACCGCAGCGAGGGGCCGTTCCCGATCCGCTCGTTCACCGGCGACGTCGGTGGGCGCGTCGCGCTGGGCGTGGGCCAGGGGGCGCTGGCGATCCTCGCGTTCCTGCCGGAGGCCGAGCGCGAAGAGGTGATCCGCTTCAACCTGTCGCGGGTGCGCGAGTACGGCGTGTACGACGAGGTCTACCTGCGCACCGAGATCGACCGCGTGCGGCAGCTCGGCTACGCGGGCCGCAACACCGGGCTGCTCGAAGGCATGGCGGGCGTCGCGGTGCCGGTGCTCGACCGCGAGGGGCGCGCGGTGGCGGCGCTCTCGGTCGGCACGATCTCGGACCGGCTGAATGCCGACCGGATGCCGACCGTGGTGGAACTGCTGAAGCGCGAGGCGGCCGCGATCGGGCCGCAGATCCACCCGTTCGATCCGAGCCTGCGGCGGCCGGCACAGAGCCTGGCGTCGCGCTGATCCGGAAGCGGCCTGTCGGACGGCACTCCGTCGGATACACGGGCCGCTACCAATTGGGGGTTGCCGCCGATGGCGCCGCCTCTTCCAATGGGGGTCTCCGGAAGTGGATCCGGCAGGGAGAACAGATGAAGATGTCGTGGATCATCGCCTCGGCGTGCGCGCTGGGCGTGTGCGGCGTGGCGCAAGCCGGCGCGGGCTCGACGCCGGGTTCGGAACCCGGTTCCRCCTCGGCGAGCTTCACGCTCGGTACGCCGAGCGGGCTCGACACCGGCGAGCCGGGGCACTGGCTGGCGGACAACGGCTTTCAGGCGTCGATCGTGACGTCGCACAAGGTGCAGGAGGCGGGCGATCCGCGCTCGCTGAACCTGAAGTCGCGCCTGCTCGATGCGTCGGCGCGCGAGGGCACGCCGTTCGGCGAGGCGGCGATCGAATTGCCGAAACCATCGGGCGAGACGCTGTCGGCGCAGGCCTCGATCTCGCACGGCAGCGTATCGGCCGGCTGGCATGCCGATCACCAGGACGACGAGGCGAGTGCGACGGTCAACTGGCAGCGGCCCTTCGTGCTGAACCCGTTCGCGTCGGTGACGTTCTCGGGCATCGCGATGCTGGCGAACGCGGTGGCATCGACCCCTCTGCCGCGCTTCACCGAAGACAGCAGCCGGCCCGACCTGTACGTGCACCAGGCGGCGCTGATCTTCCGCGACGAGGCGTTCGGGACCAACGGCGTGAACCTGATCGCGAACATCTTCAACGAGAACCCGACGGCGCCCGGCACCGGCGTGCAGCAGCGGCTGCCGAGCTTCGACGACTTCACGTACAGCGCCGACCCGCTCGGCAACCTCTCGCTGACGGTGCACAACCACTCGGGCCAGGTGCTGTTCGGCAGCTTCGAGCTGTTCGCGTACAGCTGGAACAACACCGCGCCGGTGCCGGAGCCGGCGACCTGGGCGTTGATGGTGCTGGGGTTGGCGGGGATGGGGGCGGTGGCGAGGAAACGCCGTTCGCCCTGAGCTTGTCGAAGGGTCGGGCTGAGCTTGTCGAAGACCCTGCGCGCTTCGGATATGGCCCTTCGACGGACGGGCCCTCGACAAGCTCGGTCCCTGCTCAGGGTGAACGGGCGGGCCGCCCCGCTCAACTGATCGAGATCAGCCCTTCGCCTTCGCCGGCTTGTACCCCAGCCGCTGCATCGCCCGCCCGAGCACCTGCTTCGTCGTCCAGTAGTCCTGCCACGGATCCTCGCGTTCGAACGACAGGTGCTCGCGTGCGGTCTTGACCGTCCACTGGTCGCCGCCCTTCAGTTCGTCGAGCGCGCTCCACGGCACCGGCATCGAGACGCCCAGCCCCGGCCGTGCCCGCGCCGAGAACGCGGCCACCGTCGTCGCGTTGTGGCCGTTGCGCAGGTAGTCGACGAAGATCCTGCCGACGCGGTTCTTCGGGCCGCTCTTCGCGACGTAGCGCTCCGGCACCACGCTCGCCATGTGCTGCACGATCGCCTGCGAGAAACCCTTCACCGCATCCCAGCCGTGCTGCGGCTTCAGCGGCACCACCACGTGCAGGCCCTTGCCGCCGCTGGTCTTCAGCCAGCTCTCGAGCCCCAGCGCCTGCAGCAGCGAACGCACCAGCGCCGCCGCCTCGCGCACCTGCGCCCACTCGACGCCCTCTCCGGGATCCAGGTCGAACACCATGCGGTCGGGCTGGTCGATGCGGCGCGCCAGCGCATTCCAGGTGTGGAACTCGATCACGTTCATCTGCGCCGCGCCCGCCAGCGCTGCCGCGCTCGGCACCTCCAGCAGCGGCTCGTGTTCCGGCCACAGCGCCGAGTCGAGCTCACGCAGGCCGGGGAAACGCATCTTGCCGGCGTGCTTCTGGAAGAAGGTCTCGCCGCCCACGCCTTCCGGCGCACGCAGCAGCGCGCACGGCCGCCCCTTCAGGTGCGGCAGCATCCGCTGCGCCACGCTCTCGTAGTAGTGCACCAGGTCGAGCTTCGTGATGCCGCTGCGCTTGTCGATCACGCGCTCCGGGTGCGTCACCTTCGTTGCC
>NZ_JBFUFP010000352.1:0-5011 GCF_056403375.1 Rhizobacter sp. P2_H2 | reverse complement strand
GCCTGCGCCTGCGCGGCCTTGTTGAAGCTGCCGAGCTCGGCAACGCGCACGAAAGTCGACAACGCTCGCAGTTCATCCATGCCGGGAGCCTACCGCAGCCCTCGCGCCGCTCCCGCGCCCATGTCAGGGTTTGACATGGTGCGTCGCACATGGTCTTTTTCTTGCTCACGGGCCACAGTCCGTCACGGTCCGGCATCTGCCGACACCGACTGTGCGCCCCTGAGCCAGGCGCCCGGTTCCCCATCCACGCTCACCATCCCACCAGGAGGGAAGGATCACATGCAGAGAAGAACCAGGATCCATCGGGCCATCACCGTGGCCTTCAGCAGCGGCATGGCCTTGGCCAGCGCCCAGCAGGCAGCTGCCCAGGACACGACCCAACAGCAGCTGGAACGCGTGGAAATCACCGGATCGTCGATCCGGCGCGTCGACTCCGAGACGGCCCTGCCGGTCACGATCATCACGAAGGAGCAGATCGAGCGCAGCGGCGCAACCAACATCGAGGCGCTGTTGCAGCGCGTGTCGGCCAGCACCGGCCTGCAGTCGGACACCACCCAGGGGGCGGGCTACGCCACCTCGAACGCCAACATGCGCGGGCTGGGCGCCAACTCGACGCTCGTGCTGCTGAATGGCCGGCGGCTCGCGAACCACCCGTTCGGCAGCATCGGCGGCACCGTCGCGGTCGACCTGAACAGCATCCCGTTCGCCGCGCTGGAACGCATCGAGGTGCTGCGCGATGGTGCGTCGGCGGTCTACGGCACCGATGCGGTCGGCGGCGTCATCAACTTCATCACGCGCCGCGACTACAAAAGCGGACAGCTGACGCTGCGCTACGGCGACACGCAGGCGAATGTCGGCGGCAAGGAGAGCGGCCTGAGCCTCGCTTACGGACAGGGCGACCTGCCGAGCGACGGCTACAACCTGCTGTTCACCGCGAACTACCAGGACAACACCCGCATCCGCGCGATCGACCAGGGCTACTACAACCGCGGCATCACCGAGATCCCGGGCTCGGCGCCGCCGACCTCGGGCCGCGGCTTCCCGGGCCGGCTGGTCGACTTCGGCATCAGCCCCGGCGCCTACCTCGGCACCAACGGCTTCAASGACCCGAACTTCGCGCCCTGCGACCCGAAGCTCACCGTCGTCACCACCGCGGGCACCACGCCGAACGGCCAGCCCAAGCAGGCCTGCCGCTTCATCTACTCGGCCACGCTCGACAACATGCCCGACCAGACCAAGGGCGACCTGTTCGGCCGCCTGACGCTGCGCCTGGACCCGCAGAACGAGTTCTTCACCGAGGCGTCGTATGCACGCAACCACAACATCGGGCGCATCGCGCCGGTGCCGATCGACTCCACTGCGGGGCACCTGAACCCCGACACCGCCAGCTACCCGAGCTTCGCGATCCCCGTCACCAGCCCCTACTACCCGGCCGCACTGCTGGCGACGCTGGGCTACGCCCCACCGGCCAGCGGCATGGCCGAGATCTCGATGCGCGCCGTGCCGGTGGGCAACCGCATCAACGACAACGTCAACGAGCAGGTGCGCGCGGTGGCCGGGCTCAAGGGCACGGCGCAGGGCTGGGACTACGACACCGCGCTGACGGTGGCCCGCGGCAAGGGCACGCTGAGCTACTCGGGCTACATCAGCGAGCCGAAGTTCATCGCCGCGCTGGCCACCGGGCAGATCAACCCGTTCGGCCCCAGCGATGCGGCCGGCGAGGCGCTGCTGCGCTCGACGCTGCTCGAAGGCACGATGCGCAAGTCCACCAGCACCACGACCGTGCTCGACGGCAAGGCGAGCCGCGAGTTCCTCGAGCTGCCGGGCGGGCAGCTGGCGGCGGCCTTCGGCTTCGACCTGCGCCACGAGCAGGCCAAGGACACGCCGGTCAACGACGACTATCGCCAGGGCCTGCACATCGGCGGCGAGGGCTCGGTGCCCGAGACGCGCGCGAGCCGCAACGTGATCGCGGTGTTCACCGAGGTCACGGCCCCGTTCGCGAAGGGCTGGGAGGCCGGCCTCGCGGCCCGCTACGACCGCTACAACGACTTCGGCTCCAGCTTCAACCCGCGCGCCAGCCTGCGCTGGCAGCCGGCCAAGGAGGTGCTGCTGCGCACCGCGGCCGGTACCGGCTTCCGCGCGCCGTCGCTGTGGGACGTGAACAGCCCGCCGTCGATGACCAACACCGCCAACTCGCTGGTCGACCCGAACTGCCCGATCGCCGGCGACTCGCGCTGCGAGAGCCAGTTCAACGAGCGCTTCTCGTCGTCGAGCGACCTGAAGGCCGAGAAGTCGAAGCAGTTCTCGGCCGGCATCGTGCTGGAGCCGGTGAAGTGGCTGTCGACCTCGCTCGACTGGTGGCTGATCAAGAAGACGGACCAGATCAGCGTGGTCACGGGCGATGCCATCCTGACCGACCCGGTGCTGCTGGCGAAATTCGGCAGCCGCATCCACCGCACGGCCGACGGCTTCATCAGCTACATCGACACGCCGGTCGAGAACCTGGGTGACCTGCGCACCTCGGGCATCGACGTCGACGTGACGACGCGCTGGGCCCTGCCCTCGGTCGGCAAGCTGACGGTCGCGCTGAACGGCACCTACGTGGACACCTGGAAGCGCCAGGCCTCCAAGGACGGCCCGCTCACCGACTACGCCGGCACCGCCGGCGACGGCGGCAGCGTGCAGCCGCACCCGCGCTGGCAGCATTCGTTCAGCATCGACCTGCAGCGCGACACCTGGGGCGCGACGCTGGAGAACGTGTTCGTGAAGGGCTGGACCGAGTCGGCCGACCTGGTCGATGCCAACATCGGCGTGCACCAGGAGTACCACGTGAAGGACTCGAGCCGCTGGAACCTCTCGGGCGTCTACACCGGCCTGAAGGACTTCTCGGTGCGCCTGGGCGTGCGCAACCTGTTCGACGAGGAACCGCCGTTCACCGCGGTCGCGTCGTACGGCTCGCATGCCACCGGCTACGCGGCCTCGTTCGCCGACCCGCGCGGGCGCTTCTATTACGCGTCGCTGAGCTACCAGTTCAAGTAAGGCGGCACACGGCAGGCGCCTCGGGAGAGGCGCCTCCTTCGTGGATAATGATAAGAATCATTCTTATCGGCGTAGCTTCCATGCGAAGGATCCAGATCGTCTCCCGCGTTGCTGCCGGCGTGCTCGGCGGCTGGTCCTTCACCTGGGGCTTCGTGGTGCTGGGCATCGCGTTGATGCTGTCCGCCGGCATGCCGTATGCCGATGCGCAGACGCTGCTGTACCTCGTGGCCTTCCTGGTCTACCTCGTCGTGTTCTGCTGGTCGTTCGCGGCCGCGAGCACGGCGCGCGTCTGGCTCGTGCTGTTCGGCGGCGGCGCGGCGATGACCGGGCTCGGCTGGTGGATGACGCGGCTGCCTTCCACCTGAACCCGGCCTGACACCGGACACGCACCATGTTCCCCACCTTCCGACTGTCGATGACGTGGCTGCACACCTGGTTCGGGCTGGTGCTCGGCTATGTGCTGATCGTGGTCTTCTTCTTCGGCTCGCTGTCGGTGTTCGACCGCGAGATCGACCGCTGGGCGATCCCCGAGACGCGTTTCGCGCCGCAGCCGATGTCGTCGTTCGACACGATGCTCGCGCCGATCTTCGCGCGCATGACGCCCGAGGCCGACGAGCTGCAGGCCGCCGCGAAGCGCGTGCGCGGCCCGCTGCCGGCGACGCTCGCGCCGATGAACTGGGGCGCCTACACGACGCACCGCGACCCGGTGCTGTCGCTGTACGCCGAGTACGCGGTGCCGAACAACCCGGACGACCCCGACGACCATGTGCACGGCCATGTGACGATCGACCCGCGCAACGGCCGGCTGCTGCCGGACGACCGGCTGAAGATCGGCAGCGAGTTCTTCTACCCGATGCACTACGGGCTGAACCTGACCTGGAAGGACCTCGGGTACTGGATCGTCGGCTTCGCGGCGCTGGTGATGCTGGCGGCGCTGGTCTCGGGCGTGGTGATCCACCGCCGCATCTTCCGCGAGCTGTTCACCTTCCGCCCGCGCAAGCATGTGCAGCGCAGCACGCTCGACCTGCACAACCTGACCGGTGTGGTCGCGCTGCCCTTCCACTTCATGTTCGCGCTGACCGGCCTGACGGTGTTCGCGAGCATCTACCTGCCGGTCTCCGAGACGCTGCTGAAGCCGCAGGCGATGGCGGCGGCGATGGCCGACGCGAAGGCCAAGGGCCTGCCGTTCAAGCCGGCCGGCGTGCAGGCGCCGCTCGCATCGGTCGATGCGATGGTGGTCGAGGCGAAGCGCCGCTGGGCCGCGCGCGGCATGCCCGGCGAGGTCGGCTACCTGGTTGTGAACCACGTCGGCGACCGCAACAGCTACGTCACGCTGTACCGCGCCGGCAGCGACCGCGTGACGCTGGTCGGCCAGCCGATCCACTTCGAGGGCAGCACCGGCCGCGTGCTGCTGGAAGAGCCGGCGCCGAGCGCGGTGGCCAGCGTCAACGACTTCCTGACCGGCCTGCACCTGCAGCATTTCGAGCACTGGCTGCTGCGCTGGTTCTACGTGTTCGGCGGGCTGTCGGGCTGCCTCTGCATCGCCACCGGCTTCATCTTCTTCGTCGAGAAGCGCAAGCGCCAGCATGCCAAGGCCGGCACCGGTGGCGCGCGCTGGGCCGATGCGGTGGCCGTGGCAACCGTCACCGGCATGCTGGTCGCGACGCTGGCCATCCTGGTCGCGAACCGGCTGCTGCCCGCCGAGATGGCGCAGCGCGGCGACTGGGAGAAGGCGAGCTTCTGGGGCGCCTGGGTGATCGCGGCCGTGCATGCGCTGTGGCGCAGCGCGCCGGTGCGCGACGCGCGGCTGTCGCCGGCCTGGGCCGAGCAGTGCAGCGCCATCGCCGCGCTCGCGTTCGCCGCGGTGGCGCTGAACTGGATCACCACCGGCGACCACCTGGTCAAGACGCTCGGCGAGCGCTTCTGGCCGGTGGCGGGGCTCGACCTGGCGCTGCTGGTGGCCGGCGCGATC
>NZ_JBFUFP010000351.1:0-5032 GCF_056403375.1 Rhizobacter sp. P2_H2 | reverse complement strand
GGCGCCTACGGCAATGCCGAGCGGCGCACGCACTTCTGGCACCAGCTCGTCAACCCGCCCGGCGAGGCGCGCTCCGACCTGTGGCAGCTGATGGAGTTCTCGAAGCGCTTCAAGACCGACGAGGTCTGGCCCGCCGAGCTGCTCGACAAGAAGCCGGCGCTGCGCGGCAAGACGCTGTTCCAGGTGCTGTTCGAGAACGGGCAGGTCAACCGCTTCCCGGCCTCGCAGGTCGAGGCCGGCTACGAGAACGCCGAAGCGAAGGCGTTCGGCTTCTACCCGCAGAAGGGCCTGTTCGAGGAGTACGCGAGCTTCGGCCGCGGCCACGGCCACGACCTCGCGCCCTTCGACACCTACCACCAGGTGCGCGGCCTGCGCTGGCCGGTGGTGAACGGCAAGGAGACGCGCTGGCGCTACAAGGAAGGTTCCGACCCCTACGTGAAGCCCGGCACCGGCTGGCAGTTCTACGGCCACCCGGACGGCAAGGCGCTGATCTTCGCGCTGCCGTACGAGCCGCCACCCGAGCTGCCCGACAAGGACTACCCGTTCTGGCTGTCCACCGGCCGCGTGCTGGAGCACTGGCACTCCGGCTCGATGACGCGCCGCGTGCCCGAGCTGCACAAGGCGGTGCCGAACGCGGTCTGCTACATGCACCCCGACGATGCCCGGTCGCTCGGGCTGCGGCGCGGGGTCGAGATCGAGGTCGCGTCGCGGCGCGGCAGCATCCGCACCCGCGTCGAGACGCGCGGGCGCAACAAGCCGCCGCGCGGCCTGGTGTTCGTGCCGTGGTTCGATGCCAGCCAGCTGATCAACAAGGTCACGCTGGATGCCACCGACCCGATCTCGTTCCAGACCGATTTCAAGAAGTGCGCCGTGAAGATCGTCAAGGTCTGACACCGCGGGAGACACCGATGCGCCACCTCCTTTCCCATGTGATGTGCGGCCTGCTCCTCGCCGCACAGGCCCTGCCCTGCGGCGCGGCCGATCCCGTGCCCGCCGTACCGGCTGCACCGCTGCTGACCGATGCGGCACGCGGCCCGACGCCGATCCTCGCGACGACCCAGCCGCCGCGCCTGGCCAACGCGGTCAACGACGACCAGCGGCTCGCGCGCAACTACGCAATGCAGCCRCCGATCATTCCGCACCGCGTCGACGGCTACCAGGTCGACCGCAACTTCAACAAGTGCCYGGACTGCCACGCGCGTGCGCGCACCGAGTTCAGCCAGGCCGTGCCGGTCAGCGCCACCCACTACGTCGACCGCACCGGCAAGGTGCTGCCGCAGATCTCGACGCGGCGCTACTTCTGCCCGCAGTGCCACGTGGCGCAGGAGCCGGTGAAACCGCTGGTCGGCAACGGCTTCAAGGGGGTCGCGCCATGATCGAGCTCGCGAAACGCTACTGGCGCATCATCTCGCGGCCGAGCGTGCACTTCAGCCTCGGCTTCCTGACGCTGGCCGGCTTCATCGCAGGCATCGTGTTCTGGGGCGGCTTCAACACCGCGATGGAGGCGACCAACACCGAGGCCTTCTGCACCGGCTGCCACGAGATGCGCGAGAACACCTTCGCCGAGCTGAAGGCCACGATCCACTACACCAACCGCTCCGGCGTGCGCGCCGTCTGCTCCAACTGCCACGTGCCGCACGAGTGGACGCACAAGATCGCCCGCAAGATGCAGGCGTCGAAGGAGGTCTGGGGCAAGGTGTTCGGCAGCATCGACACGCCGGAGAAGTTCCAGGCCAAGCGGCTCGAGCTGGCGCAGCACGAATGGGCCCGCTTCAAGGCCAACGACTCGCTCGAATGCCGCAACTGCCACAACTACGAATCGATGGATTTCACGCGGCAGAGCGTGCGTGCGCAGAACATGCACACCACCTACCTCGCCAGCCGCGAGAAGACCTGCATCGATTGCCACAAGGGCATCGCGCACAAGCTGCCGCACATCCCGCCCGGCGAGGCGCCGACCGACACGCCGGGGCAGGTGCTGCCGGCGGACACGCCGCTCGCACCGGTGTCCGAGGTCGGTACGGCGGCCAGCGCGGCCCATCGGTAACCGGCTGAAAACGGCGTAGGAGCGCACCTACGCGGAGTCGCGCCGATCTGCCTTGCTGCCCCTCGGGACCGGCTCCTACAGTCGGTCCATGTGAGCGCCGTCCGCGCGCACCGAGGGAGAGGCCATGAAGAAATCGTTGCGCCTGCTGGCGTCGTTCGCGCTCGGTTGCGGCCTGGCAGCAACCGTTCCCGCGCAGGCCACCGAGTACACGCTGTTCGACCTCGGCTCGCTGACGCCCGGCCAGCAGATGTGGGCCACCGGCATCAACGACCTCGGCCAGGTCGTCGGCTATTCGTATGGCGACGGTCGCAGCGGCTGGTCGTCCTCCAACCAGTACAGCGCCTTCGTGACCGGCGCGAACGGCAGCGGGCTCACCGGCCTCGGCACGCTCGGCGGCAGCTGGAGCCGCGCGCTCGCGATCAACAACGCCGGCCAGGTGGTCGGCGATGCACAGACGGCGGCCGGCAACTACCGCGCCTTCATCGGTGCCGCGGGCAGCCCGCTCACCGAGCTCGGCACGCTCGCCGGCAGCCCCAACAGCACGGCGACCGCGATCAATGCGAGCGGCCGGGTCGTCGGCACCACGTCAGCCACCGACCCGAACAACCCCAACATCCAGGTCGACCAGCGCGGCTTCATCACCGGCGCCAACGGCAGCAACCTGCAAGACCTGGGCAGCCTGAACGGCAACGGGCTGCTCGCCCGCGGCATCAACGCGAGCGGCCAGGTCGCCGGCGTCGTCGCGAGCGGCTCCTACTACAACGACGCCTTCGTCACCGGCCCGAACGCCGCGTCACCCGGACCGGTCTTCGCCGACACCAACGCCGTCAACGCGATCAACAGCCACGGCCAGGTGGCCGGCATGTACTGGACCGACCAGGGTTCGGTCGATGCCTTCATCGGCACACCCGGCGGCACGCAGACGAAACTCGATTTCCACGGCGCCCAGGGCTACGAGTACGGCAACCTCGGCGGCTTCGGCCAGTACGGCCCGATCTCCAGCAGCCAGGCGCTCGCGCTGAACGACAGCGGCCAGGTGGCCGGCGTGTTCGGCAACGGCCGGGTCGCCGACTACTTCGCCTTCATCAGCGGCGCCAACGGCCAGGGTGTCGTCACCMTCGACAGCCTGTTCACGCTCGGCGACGGCGACCACTTCGTCTACGCGACCGGCGTCAACAACTCCGGCCAGTTCATCGCCAACACCGCGATGGGCCATGCGTATCTCATCTCGCCGATCCCCGAGCCGGTCACGCTCGCGCTGTGGACCGGCGGGTTGCTGCTGGTCGGCTGGCGTGGCCGCAGATCCTCGAACCTCAGGGAGACCTCATGAAGACACCCACCCTCCTTGCCTCGCTGGCACTGGCCGCCAGCCTGGCCTGCACGGCGCCGGCCCGGGCGCAGACCACGCAGTACCAGCTGTTCGACATCGGCCAGCTGGGCACCGGTGACCTGATGTACGCGACCGGCATCAACAACAGCGGCCAGGTCAGCGGGTATGCCTACACGAACGGCTTCAACGGCTGGTCGTCGGTCGGCGACTACCGCGGCTTCTTCAGCGGCGCGAACGGCGCCGGCCTGACGGGCGTCGGCAGCTTCGGCGGCACCTGGAGCAAGGCGTACGGCATCAACGACGCCGGCCAGGTGGTCGGCGCGGCGCAGACGGCCGGCGGCAGCTTCCRCGCCTTCCTGCGCAACGGCAACAGCGCGGCCTTGCAGGACCTCGGGACGCTGGGCGCCAGCAACAGCATGGCCACCGCGATCAACGCCGGCGGCCAGGTGATCGGCATGGTGGGAGGCGACCGCAACCTGCCCGGCTACCCGGACGTGCTGGATCCCCAGCAAGGCTTCATCACCGATGCCAACGGCCAGTCGATGCGCGCGCTCGGCAGCCTGAACGGCCAGCCGCTGTTCGGCAACGGCCTCAACGACGCTGGCCGCGTGGTCGGCCACATCGGCTACAGCGAGCTGAACCAGGCCGGCACCTTCGTGACCGGGCCGAACGGCAGCGCGCCGGTGGCGCTGCCCGCGGCGGTGCACTACCAGGAGAGCTCGATCAACAACCACGGCCAGATCGCCGGCACCTACATCGGGCCGCAGGAGTACGTCGGCCGCAACGCCTACATCGGCAACGATTCCGGCACCGTGAAGCCGCTCGATTTCTCGAATGTCGCGAACTACGACCCGGGCTACCTCGGCGGATCGGGCCAGTACGGCCCGGCCTCGTTCAGCGAGACCACCGGCATCAACGAGTTCGGGCAGGTGGCGGGGATCATCCACAACCACCGCTACGGGCGCGACTTCGCGTTCATCACCGGCGCCAACGGCCAGGGCGTGATCGACATCAACAGCCTGTTCACGCTGGCCGACGGCGACTGGTTCCGCAACGTGACCGGCATCAACGACCAGGGGCAGTTCGTCGTCAACAGCGGCTACGGCCACGCGTACCTGATCTCGCCGATCCCCGAGCCGGCCACGCTCGCGCTGTGGGGCGCCGGCCTGCTGTTGATCGGCGGTGCGGTCAAGGGTTCAAGAGGCCGCTCCACTGCCACAACGCGAAGCCTGCCAGCAGCACTGCCGATGCCCTGTTGATCGCACGCCGCCACGCCGGCCGGAAGGCGTGGCGCATCCGGCCCACGGCGATCGACAGCGCGAGCCACCACAGCGCCGAGCCGACGAACACGCCGGCCACCATCACCAGCGGCGAGCCGCCGGCCACCTGCGCGCTCATCGCGCCGAAGATCGCGATGAAGGACACGATGGTCATCGGGTTCGACAGCGTCAGCGCGAAGGTCGTCGCGAAGCAGGTCCACAGCGCAGGCACCGGGGCCGGCGCGGCGCCCGCCTCGGTGCCGGCCGCTTGATGCCAACCCGACCACGCGAGCCGCAGCAGCACCAGCCCGCCGAACACCGCGAGCCAGGTCTTCGCGCCGACCAGCCAGGCGATCAGCGCGGTGGCACCGAACGCGCCGACCGCGCCGTAGACGG
>NZ_JBFUFP010000350.1:0-5033 GCF_056403375.1 Rhizobacter sp. P2_H2 | reverse complement strand
CCACCAGGCCGCCCTCGTTCGTGTAGCGGATCGCGTTGTGGATCAGGTTGCTCAGCACGCGCTCCAGCAGGTGCGGGTCGCTGGTGACGATCTTGCCGCCGGGCTTGAAGCGCAGCGACAGCCCCAGCTCCTCGGCCTGCCCGCTGCAGTGCATGTGCAGCACGCGGAACAGGTCGCGGATCGGGAACGACTGCAGGTTCGGCTCGATCACGCCGGCGTCGAGCTTCGAGATGTCGAGCATCGACGTGAAGCTCTGCTCCAGCGCGTCGATCGAGCGGATCATGTTCGTCACCATCGGCTGCAGCGGCGAGCTGCCGAGCTGCTTCTGCAGCGTCGCGGCGAACAGGCCCAGCGCATGCATCGGCTGGCGCAGGTCGTGGCTGGCCGATGCGAGGAAGCGGCTCTTCTCGCGGTTCGCCCGCTCCACCAGGAACACCTGCTGGCGCAGCGCGCGCACCAGCGCATCGTTGTCGAGCTTGGTCTGCAGCTCGCGCATCAGCAGCCGGTGGCGCGACAGCGCGAACACGCCGATCGCGAGGCCCGACACCGCCACCAGCGAGCCGATCGTCAGCGACAGCGGCAGGCCCTCGCGCAGCAGCACCACGATCAACGGCGTGAGCAGCGGCAGCAGCCACCAGAAGATGGCCGGGCGGTACGGCGTCGAGAGGTGCGCGCCCGCGGCCGCGACCAGCAGCAGCACGCCGATCAGCCACGAGGTGGCCGTCCAGTTGGTGCTGGGCAGCAGCCACCACGCCGCCGCACCCCACACCAGCGACGACAACGCCAGCACCACCAGGTAGCGGCGCAGCCATTGCTTCGGCTCGGCCAGTGCCGCGCGGCCCTGGCGGCGGAAGTGCCACGCGAGCAGCAGCTGCAACCCCTGCACGCTGTGCATCGCGGCCGACCACCACAGCACGCGGGCGTCGTCGGTCAACAGCGCGAACACGCCCCAGCCGAGCAGCGCGAGCGCGAACGACACCGCGATCGTCCGGTAGGCATGGCGATACAGGCGCTCCACCTGCGATGCGCCGGTGCGCTCGCGGCGGCGTTCCTGGCCTTCGTCGAGGCTCGCGTCGTGGGCGCCGGGCGTTGCCGAGGGCGCGATGCGGAACACCACGGGCGGCCGGTCGCTCAACGGCGCACTCAACGGAACAGGCTGATCAGGTGCGAGCGCGACTTCACGTCGAGCGCGAGCAGGATCGTCGACACGTAGTTCTTGATGGTGCCCAGCGACAGGCCGGTGGCCGTGCTGATCTCCTGGTTGGAGCAGCCGGACAGCACCAGCTCGAGGATCTCGAGGTGGCGCGGGCCGAGCTCGGCGACGCGGTCGTAGCTGGACGAACTCGGAAAGCGCGGGAAGCGGGCGCTGCTGCCGTGATGAGCGGCGTGGCCATTGGCCGGGCCGGGCGTGGCCGACAGCAGCGAGAGCACGATATCGCACATCGAGCCGGGCGCCTGGCCCTTGGTGACATAGCCGACCGCGCCGAGCGCACGCACTTGGCCGATCACGAATTCATCCTGCGTGCCGCTGATGACCGCGACGCGTGCCTGCGGAAAGGCCTCGAGGAACTGCTTCAGGCCTTGCAGCCCCTTGCAGTCGGGCATGTTCAGGTCGAGCAGCACCAGCGTGGTGTCGGGGTGGGCCCGGTAGGCCTCGATCGCATCGTGCAGCGTGCTCGCCTCCAGCAGCTCGAGCGGCGTGCCCTCGATGGCCGACAGGCTGGTGACGATGCCCACGCGCAGCAGCGCGTGATCGTCGACGATCAGGATCTTGGGGACAGGGGACACGGTGGATCCGGTGGATTCGGCGCCAGGGTGCAGGACGGAATTCATCGCAGGGGATGCCTCATCGACGCTCAAGCAAGCGCGCATCGTATGCGCTGAGCGCACGCGAGGCAAACCGCCCATTCGGGCGGATCCCCTTCGTCGGATCGCCGTTGGCTCACCCGAAAGGGGGTGTCCCCGTTTGCGCCGCCGTCAGAACAGGTGCGTGAACAGCCAGTACAGCGAGCCCGACAGCAGGATCGCGGCCGGCAGCGTCAGCACCCAGGCCATCAGCAGGTTGCGGATGGTCGACATCTGCAGGCCCGACCGGTTGGCCGCCATCGTGCCGGCCACGCCCGACGACAGCACGTGCGTGGTCGACACCGGCAGGCCGTACATGTCGGCCGCGCCGATCGTCATCATCGCCACCAGCTCGGCCGACGCCCCTTGCGCATAGGTGAGATGGGTCTTGCCGATCTTCTCGCCGACGGTGACCACGATGCGCTTCCAGCCGACCATCGTGCCCAGGCCGAGCGCGATCGCGACCGCCACCTTCACCCACAGCGGGATGAACTTCGTCGCGTCGTCGATCTGCTTCTTGAAGGCCTTCAGGTTGGCGCGTGCATCGGTGTCGAAGCCGGTGCCCTCGGCCTTGTCGAGGAAGCGGATCGCCTCCGATGCGAGATACATGTCGTTACGCACATTCGCGACCGCCTCGGCCGGCACGCGGGCCAGCGAGCCGTGCTGCTTGACCTGGCGGCCGATGCTGCCGGCCATCTCGGCGAGGGCCGGCACCACGTCGGGGGTCAGCGCCTTGGTGCGCACGTAGTCGGACAGGACCTTGCGCGGATCAGCTGGAGCTGCGGCAGCGTTGCCGCGCACCAGCGAGCCCTGCGTGGCCTGAGCCATCGCGACGAACTGGGTCACCTGGTCGACCGGCATCGCGCGGTTCAGCGCGTAGGCCATCGGCACCGTGCCGACCAGGATCAGCATGATCAGCCCCATGCCCTTCTGGCCGTCGTTCGAGCCGTGCGCGAACGACACGCCGGTGCAGGTCAGCACCAGCAGGCTGCGGATCCACCACGGCGGCGGCTGGTTGCCTTTCGGCTCTTCGTAGAGCGCCCGGTTCTTGACGAAGGCGCGCAGCGCGAGCAGCAGCAGTGCTGCGCAGCCGAAGCCCACCAGCGGCGACAGCAGCAGCGAGTAGCCGACCTTGGTGGCCTGCGCCCAGTCGACGCCGCTGGTGCCGTCGCGGCCGTGCATCAGCGCGTTGGCGATGCCGACGCCGATGATCGAGCCGATCAGCGTGTGCGACGACGAGGCCGGCAACCCGAGCCACCAGGTGCCGAGGTTCCAGACGATCGCGGCGATCAGCAGCGCGAACACCATCGCGAAGCCGGCGCTCGAGCCGACCTGCAGGATCAACTCGACCGGCAGCAGCGAGATGATGCCGAAGGCCACCGCGCCGCTGGACACCAGCACGCCGAGGAAGTTGAAGAAGCCCGACCAGACCACTGCGATGTTCGGCGGCATCGAGTGGGTGTAGATGACGGTCGCGACCGCGTTCGCGGTGTCGTGGAAGCCGTTGACGAACTCGAAGCCGAGCGCGATCAGCAGCGCCACGCCGAGCAGCAGGAAGGGCAGCCAGGTGGTGACCGTGGTGCCGGCGGCGCTGATGTCGCCGACCAGGCTGTAGCCGGTGAACAGCAGGCCGGCGGCGAGCAGGCCGATGAACAGGATCGCCGTCAGCGGGCCGGGCTTGCGGTCCAGCGAGGGGCGTGACGATACGGGCAGCCTGCCGGCGGTGGTGGTGCTGGTGTTCATGGAGCCGGATCGTCGGACGGCGATGTGACAACGGCATGACGGCGGGCTGTCATGGCCCGGTCATGCGGCTGATGCACCGTCAGGCACCCGTGTCTTTCAACCTGCCGTACCCACCATGAGCGTGAACCCCGAACAAGACCAGTGGATGCAGCGCATCCACCGCGACCTGATGGACAGCTACGACGAGGAGCTCGAGCTGGAGATCGAGGACCGCGACCCGGATGGCACGCCGTCGGACCGCGAGCAGCGCCGCAGCTATTTCCGCGAGCTGTTCCGGCTGCAGGGCGAGCTGGTGAAGCTGCAGGACTGGGTGGTCGGCACGCGGCAGAAGGTGGTGATCCTGTTCGAGGGGCGCGATGCGGCCGGCAAGGGCGGCGTCATCAAGCGCATCACGCAGCGGTTGAACCCGCGGGTGTGCCGCGTGGCGGCCTTGCCGGCGCCGAACGACCGCGAGCGCACGCAGTGGTACTTCCAGCGCTATGCGACGCACCTGCCGGCGGCCGGCGAGATCGTGCTGTTCGACCGCAGCTGGTACAACCGCGCCGGTGTCGAGCGGGTGATGGGTTTCTGCACCGACGACGAATACGAGGAGTTCTTCCGCACCGTGCCCGAGTTCGAGAAGATGCTGGTGCGCTCCGGCATCGTGCTGCTGAAGTACTGGTTCTCGATCACCGACGAGGAGCAGCACCTGCGCTTCCTCGGCCGCATCCATGACCCGCTGAAGCAGTGGAAGCTCAGCCCGATGGACCTGGAGTCRCGCCGCCGCTGGGAGGASTACACCAAGGCSAAGGARATCATGCTGGASCGCACSCACATCCCCGAGGCGCCGTGGTGGGTGGTGCAGGCGGTCGACAAGAARAARGCSCGSCTGAACTGCATCGCGCACCTGCTGGGGCAGCTGCCGTATGGGGAGGTGGCGCATGCGCCGATCGAGTTGCCGCAGCGGGTGCGGCACGACGACTACTTCCGGCAGCCGGTGCCGGGGGAGATGATCGTGCCTGAGGTGTATTGAGCTCTTTGCGSCACCGCCCGTCTGTGTTTGGGGGAAAAGATTGAAGTGRCCGACGAGCGCGCCSRCKCTCGCATGCTYGTCGGTCACTTCAATCTTTTCCCCCAACAAGAGCGGCTGGTGGTGAGCGGCGCACCGCGACGCGCAAGAACTCACAGCAAGACAGGAAACGCATCCTCCAGCCGATGCACCCCCCCAGCGTGCCGCGCGTCATACCCCGGCAGCTGGTTCGCCGCCGCCCGGAACTCATCGCTCCCCACCACCGCCATCAGCTGCTGCATCGCCGGCGTATCGAAGAAGGCCTCGTCGCACAACAGGAAGTACTGCTCCGTCTGCAGCGGAATGAAATCCAGATCGAAGCGCCGGGCCGCCGTCTCGACCCCGAAGCCCGCATCGGCCATGCCGCTGGCCACGTACGCGGCCACCGCCGCATGGG
>NZ_JBFUFP010000349.1:0-5036 GCF_056403375.1 Rhizobacter sp. P2_H2 | reverse complement strand
AAGTTGGGGTCCTCCAGACGGCCCAAGCGGCTGAAGGACATGACGCCGACGATGAGCGTCGCGATGATCAGGAACAGCACCATCGGCTGGTGCGTGACGGCCCATTCCGAGAGATTGAMGCGCTTCATGACTGCCCTTGCGAGCTGCTCTTGGTGACGGGGGCGGGCCCGGCTTCGGGCGAACGTTCGACGGCCCGCACCTTGATGCCGGCATCGAGCTTCTGGGCACCGACGCTGACCACCCGGCTGCCGGCGGCCAGGCCGGTGACGCGCACCGACGCGTCGTCCGCGCCGACCACCTGCACGGGCTGGAACGCCAGGCCCGAGCCCTTGGCATCCAGCACCCAGACGCCCGCGGAGCCGCTGGCCTTCACCAGCGCAGTGACCGGCAGGGCGGCCGTCGGCGCACCCGCGGTCGGGTCGGACAGGTTCAGCTGCATGGTGCTGCCCAGTGGCAGCGCCGCGACCTGCGCGCGCGATTCGGGGGTCGCGGCATAGCGCACGCGGAAGGTCCGGCCCTGCGCGCTGGCCAGTGGCGAGAGTTCGCGCAACACCAGCCGCAGCGGCGCTTTTGCGTCTTGCGCCGCGCCCTGCCAGGGCGTGGCCACGGCGGCGAGGGTCCGCGCCCGGCCCACCCATTCCTCCGGCAGGTCGGCGACGATCTCGCGTTCCCCGTCACGGGCCAGCGACAGCACGGGTTGGCCCTCGGTGACCACCTGGCCACGCTCGAAGCGCAGCGCCGTCACCACGCCGGCATAGGGCGCCACCAGCGTGGCATAGCCTTCGCGGTTGCGCGCCAGGTCGAGCTGGCGGCGGGCCTGGTCCAGGCGAGCCGCAGCTGCGTCGGCACGCGCCTTCTGGCGCTCATGGTCGGCAGCGCCCACCGAACCGTCGGCGAGCAGGCGGCGCATGCGCGCCTCGTCGGACGCGGCCTGTTGCGCATCCACGGAAGCAGCCTGCACCTGGTCGGCAGCGGCCCTCGCGCCCAACTGATAGTCGGCAGGGTCGAGGCGAGCGAGTGCCTGGCCGGCCTTCACGACATCACCGACCTCGATCAGACGCTCGACCACCTTGCCGCCGGCGCGAAAACCCAGGTCCGTCTCGACACGCGCTCGAACCACGGAGGTGAAGGCGCGCGTCTGCGCGGACGCCGTCTCGGTCACCGTGGTCACGAAGACCGGCTTGACGATGGCGGCAGGAGCGCCTGGCTTGCTGCAGGCGGCCGACAGCGCGCTGGCAGCGACCATGACCGTGAGGGTCATGGCGGGGGAGATCCTGTTCATCGGGGCGTCCTTGCGGCAAGAGAAGTCGAGACAACACCGGTCCGAGGCGGCGCGAAGCCCCCGCCCAGTGCCTTGTAGAGTTGAACGTCGGCCAGCACCTGCTGAAGGCGACTGCTCGACAGGGCGAGTTCGCTGGCCAGCACCGAACGCTGTACGTCCAGCAACACCAGCAGGTCGATCTGGCCTTCGCGCTGCAGCGACCGGGCGCGCTGCAGCGAGCGGCGGCGGTGGTCGACGGTGCGGCTCAGCGCGGCAGCGCGCTCGGCCTCTTCGGTGCGCACCAGCAGGCTGTCCTCGACTTCCTGCACGGCCACCAGCACCGCCTTCTGCCAGGCCAGCAGGGCCTCCTCGGCCCGCGCCGACTGCACGCGGATGCCGGCGTCGATGCGCCCGGCATTGAAGATCGGCGCGGCAAACGCCAGCGCGACGTTCGAAAAATGCACCGGCGCGAGATCCAGCGCGTTCAGCCGCAGGTCCTCGCGGCCGAACAGGGCGCTCAGGAACAGCTTGGGCCACCACTGCGCGCGTGCCTCGGCGCCGCGCAGCGTCTCGGCCGCGACGCGCGCCTCGGCGGCGATCAGGTCGGGGCGACGCCTCAGCAGCTCGCTGGGCTGGCCGGTCCCGATGTCGCGCACCGAGGGCCACACAAACGCTGCACCGTCGTCGACGACGCGTGCCGATGGGTTGCGGCCCAGCAGCACGGCCAGCCGGGTCTGCGAGACGCCGGCCAGCATCCGCAGTGGAGGCAGCTGCGCGTCGAGCGCCTCCGCTTCGGCGCCTGCTCGGTCGAGGTCGAAGGCGCTCGCCTCGCCTTCGCGCTGGCGGCTGCCCACGCGGGTGGCCGTCTCGTGCTGGGCCGCGGCCAGTGCCTGCACGATGCGCAGCTGCTCTTCAGCGCTGCGCAGCACGAAGTATTGCCGCGCCACCTCGCTGGCCACCAGCAAGCGCGCGCCGTCCACGCCCGCGGTGGCGGCCGCGGCGTCGGCTTGCGCCGCATCGCGGGCAGCGCGCACGCCGCCGGCCAGGTCGATCTCCCACGCCACATCGACACCGGCGCGAAGCGCGCGCGTGTCAGGCTGCCCCTGCTTGACCGGATCGGGCAGGCCGCTTTCGCTGCGCGAGGCCGACGCCTGCAGGCCCACCGTGGGCCACAGGCGAGAGCCCTGGGCATCGCGACCCGCACGGGCCTGGGCGACGCGTTGCAGCGCGATGGCCACATCCTGGTTGGCGGCCAGCGCTTCGTCGATCAGCGCAGTCAGCGCCGGGTCGCCATAGCCGGCCCACCAGGCGCCGTCGAGAGCCTGGCCGGCAACGGGCGCCGGTGCGCCGTGCGCAAAAGCAGCGGCCAGCGGCACTGAAGGCGACGGGGGCTGCACAGGCGCCACCGAGCAGGCCGACAAGAACAACAGCGCGGCCAACGCCACGGCGCGGATCGCCCAGGCGCCGGTGTCGAGGCTGCGATGCAGGGGGAGCGGCATGAAGTGATTCATATACTGGACGATTGAGTACAGTAAGTGTACCCTGGCCATAATGGACTTTCAAGTACATTAAATAAGATGCCCAAGAACGAAACCGAGAACGATGCCGCGCCGACGCCGCGCCGCGGCAGGCCGCGGGACCCCGAGCGCTACCGCCGCATCCTGGATGCGGCGCGCAGGCACTTCTATGCGCACGGCCTGGAGCGGTCCAGCGTGGACGCGATCGCCGCCGACGCCGGTGTCTCGAAGATGACCATCTACAGCCACTTCGGGTCCAAGGAGGGGCTGTTCGAGGCAGAGGTACGCGATCGCACCGAGCGCGTGGTGGGCGGCCTCGCGGGCGCCGAAGCACTGGACGCGCAGCAGCCCCAGAAGGCGCTGCTGTCCATCGGCGAGCAGTTCCTGACGCTGGCGCGCGAGGACGAGGCGCTGTCGCAGTTCCGCTCGCTCTACGGCGCCGCCGGGGTACAACCCGAGGCCTGCCGGGCCTTCTACCGGCAGGGAGCCGAACGGTTGATCGGCGACCTGGCCGCGTACCTGCGCCGCGCCGACGCGGCCGGCACGCTGAAGGTGCGGCACCCGCGGCAGGCGGCGGACCTGTTCCTGTCGATGTTCCTGGGCGACGGCCACATCCGGGGGCTGCTCATGCTCGACATGCCGGATGCGCGGGAGAACCGGGCCCTGTTGCGCGAGGCGGTCAGGGTGTTCATGGCGGCCTACGCGGAGATTCCCTAGCGCACTGCCTCGACGATCAAGCGCGCCAGCCGCGCATAGTCCCCACCGAAGTGGTGATCGCCCTTCATCACCAGCACCCGCGCATGCGCCGGCACGAGCTTCGGGCACAGTGAATCCTTCTCGCGGTCGCCCTGCACGCACAGCGTGTCGGCGGCCGAGAGCCGGCGCGCCTCGGGCAGGATCGGCTTGTCGCCGCTCGGCCCCAGCCAGTTGCTGAAGTGGAACTCGAACGAGGCCTTCTGCGCGAGCCCCAGCAGCGCGGTGAGCTTGATCGTCGAGCGCGTCGCGGCCGGCAGCCGGTTGACGGCGAACGGCAGCACGTCGGCCCCCTGCGAGTAGCCGATCAGGATCACCTCCGATCGCTGCCAGCGCGCGGCGTAGTAGCGGATCAGCCGATCCAGATCGCTCGCCAGGCCCTCGGGCGTGCGCGCCTTCCAGAAGTAGCGCAGCGAATCGAAGCCCGCCACCGGAATGCCCTGCGCCGCCAGCGCCGCCGCGAGCTCCTTGTCGATGCCGGCCCAGCCCCCATCGCCGGACAGCAGCACGGCGAAGCGCCGGCCGGCACCCGCACCGACACCAGGGACAGGCACCTCCACCATCGGCAGGTCGGCCAGTTGCTCCGGCGCCGGCGGCACCACCGGCGCGGCGGCCTGCTGGGCAGACGAGAGTTGCGCGTACGCCGTCGCGAATGCCGCAGGGCCATCGGCCACCCAGCGCGCCTTCGGCACCTGCTGCACGAAGGCCTGCACGCTGTCAGCTGGACACGCGGCGCCCTGCACCGCCGTCCACGGCGTGGCCAGCGTCGTCGCGGGCAGCAGCTCGAAACCGCCGGCGCCGGCGGCCGCCCAGCGCAGGCCGTTGGTCGCGCACAGCGGCGTCTTCAGCGCGAGCCGCGGGCAGAACCCCAGCGACAGCGCCGACGAGAAACTCCCCGCCGGCGCCTGCGCCAGCACGCCATAGGCGAACGGCGCCGCCGCACCGCTGCCCACCAGCATCGGCAACCGATACCCCGGCACCTGCTCGTACGCCTGCAAATGGCGCGACAGGTTCTCGAAGGCGCCTGCCGCATACGTGCACTTGCCGTCCTGCTTCTCCAGCCGCTTGTAGAACGGCGCCAGCGGCACCGCCGCCACCAGCGCCCCGCCCTCCACCATGCGGTCGATGGCCTGCTGCTCGGCGGCATCCGGCGCATCGTTCGCCGACAGCATGAACACGAACTGCTGCACGGTGCCCGCCGGCTTGAACAGGCGCACGTCGTTGAACAGCCCGTGCGCCACCGTGCCGGGCGCGGTCTGCATCGGCGTCTGTCTGGGTTGGGGCCGCACCTGCGCGTGGCACGGCGCCATCGGGATCAGCAGGAGCCCTGCCACCAGTGCGAGCACGCGCCTCATCGGCTGATCGCTCCCTTGAGGCCGCCACCGATCAGCGCCGCCACGTCGGCCAGGATGAAGACCGGCGCCAGCCCGGGCGGCGCGGCCAGGTAGCGCGCCTCCCAGTCGGGCTCGAACTTGTCCTTGAAGTTGTGCAGCCCGCGGAAGTTG
>NZ_JBFUFP010000348.1:0-5061 GCF_056403375.1 Rhizobacter sp. P2_H2 | reverse complement strand
GCGCAGCGACGTGCCGGTGGTACGCGGTGTCCATGCGCCGACACCGATCGACGGCCACGTGCTGCTGGCCTCGCCCTTCAGCGTTTACGAGACCCAGTACTCCCACGGCAAGCAGGAGTTCGCCGAACTCGCAACGCGCCTGAACCGCCCCTGGTCGCCGTGGAGCGCCGCCACCTTCGCCGAGAAGACCCAGGCCGCGCAGCTGGCGCAGGCCGATCCGGATGCCTGGCTGGAGCTTTGTGCGCAGAGCCTGCACGCCAACGTCCTGCACCAGGGCGACCACTACGGCAACCACGGCCTGCACTGGAGCACCTACGTCGGCATCGCGCTGCACGGCGTGCCGTTCATGCTCGAGATCGCGCTCGACCTCGCGCGCGGCGTRCACCCTCACGAGTACACGCTGAGCCGCGTCATCCAGTCGCAGTTCCAGGCGCTGCGCAACGTGATCGCCGCGGCCGACGAGGCCGAACACGATGCGGCCGTCGCCACGCTGGAGCGCCAGGCCGGCTCGACGCCGCTCGACCGGCTGCTGCGTGCCGTGCTGTGCCCGCATCGCACCGACTGGGCCCTCGCCGCGATGGCCGACGCTCCTGGCAGCGACTGGCCCTTCCTGCGCGACTGCGTGGTGCCGGCCGACGCGATGCGGCGCTATCTGAAGCCGGTCGCGCCGTACTTCTACGCGCTGAAAGACGCCCTGCTGCTGCAGATCCGCCTGCACGGCGTCGATGCCTTCGAGCTGCTCGCCGACCTGCTGCGCCGAGCCAGCGACCGCGACAACAGTGAGAAATACATCGCGCTGGTGCTGCGCATGCGCGTGCCGCAGAGCATCGCGCTGTTGACTGAGTTGATCGAGCGCAAGGAGGCACGCGCCGCGCTCGACAAGCTGGCTGAGCGCTACCCGGCCGCCACACTGCAGTGCGTGATCGGCCATGCTCTCGCCACGCGCTCTCGGCTCGCCGAAGGTTGGGCGGTGCGGCTCGCGCTGAGAGAACCCGCCGCGCTGGCGCAGGCCCTGCCCACGCTGGCCGACGGCGAGCGCGAGCGCTTCCAGGCGCTGCTCGATGCGCTGCAGAGCGCCGAGGCCGCGCCCGAGCAGTTGCCGCCGCTGCTGCGCGAGCCGCCGTGGTTGCGCAAGGCGCGCGCCACGGATCTGCCAACGCTCGACATCGTGGCCCGCACGACGCCCGATCGCATCGAATGGACCGCCGATGAACGCAAGCGGCATGCCTCCCTCCAGGTCAATCCCTGGTACACCAAGCAGTTGCCGAGCCCGACCGCGCATGCGATGACCGAGATGCAGATCACGGCGGAAGGCCAGGCGCGCGTGATGGCCGGCCAGCCGCTGCTGCCCGAGGACTTCAAGATCACGAAGCAGTACTTCTACGGCCAGGCGCCCGGCCTCTTGCTGCTGTTCCCCGAGCCCGCCGCACTCGCGCTGTGGAACAGCTACCCATCGAAGCATTGGTATTCGTACAGCGATGTCGATGCGCCGATTCGCGCCATCCTCGCCCGCCACGGCGAGGCCGCGGTGCCGGGCTTCGTCGGCTACGTGCAGTCGTATCCGGAAGGCGGGCTGTCGCTCGCGATCGACGTCGACAGCGCGCAGCTCGTGCCGATTGCCCTGCATGCGCTGCGCAACCTGAAGAAGGCCAAGGCGCAGGCCATCGCGTGGCTGCGCGCGCACGCCGACACCGCGCTGACACAGGCTCTGCCGCTCGCCTTCGGCAAGGACCGCACGGCACGCGAGAACGCACAGTTCGGCCTGCGCTGGCTGATGGCCAACGGCTTCGAGGCGCAGGCCCGCAAGATCGCCGAGTCGTACGACACGACGGAAGGCACCCCGATGCAGCAGGCACTGCAAGCCCTGCTCGACGCCGACCCGCTGCTGGTGCTGCCGGCGCGCATGCCGAAGCTGCCGGTGTTCTTCGTCGCGCCTGCGCTGCGCCGCCCGCTGCTGCGCGACGGCGGCGAGGCCTTGCCGACCAGCGCCATCGAGCACATCGGTTCGATGCTCGCGATCAGCCGGCTCGAGGCGCCCTACCCCGGCCTCGCGATCGTCAAGGAGCTCTGCACGCCGGCCTCGCTGGCCGAGTTCGCCTGGGACCTGTTCGAGGCCTGGATCGCCGCCGGCGCGCCGAGCAAGGACGGCTGGGCCTTCGCCGCGCTCGGCCTGCTGGGCGATGACGAGACCGCGCGCCGGCTCGCGCCGCGCATCCGCGAGTGGCCCGGCGAATCGGCGCACCAGCGTGCGGTCACCGGGCTGGACCTGCTGGCCGCGATCGGCAGCGATGTCGCGCTGATGCACCTGAACGGCATCGCCGGCAAGGTCAAGTTCAAGGCGCTGCAGGACCGCGCGAAGGAGAAGATCGCCGCGGTGGCCGAGGTGCGCGGCTTCACCGCCGCCGAGCTGGCCGACCGGCTGGTGCCCGACCTGGGGCTCGACGAGCACGGCGCGCTGGCGCTCGATTTCGGGCCGCGCCGCTTCTTCGTCGGCTTCGACGAGACGCTGAAGCCGTTCGTGAAGGATGCGCAGGGCGTGCGCCTGAAAGACCTGCCGAAGCCGATCAAGAGCGACGACGCCGCGCTGGCCGAGGCGGCAACCGATCGCTTCAAGCAGCTGAAGAAGGACGCCAAGGCCATCGCCAGCCTGCAGGTGACGCGGCTCGAGATGAGCATGGTCGAGCGGCGCCGCTGGACGGCGGTCGATTTCAAGCTGTTCTTCCTCGATCACCCGCTGATGCGCCACCTGGCGGCGCGCGTGGTGTGGGGCGTGTACGAAGCCCGCGAGGGCGATCCGGCCGGCATGCTGGCCAGCGCCTTCCGCGTCGCTGAGGACTGGACGCTCGCCGACGGCGACGACGTGCAGACCACGCTGCCCGACGAGGCCAACGTCGGCATCGTCCACGTGCTGGAGATGCCGGCAGCGATGCAGGCCGCGTTCGGCCAGGTGTTCGCCGACTACGAGATCCTGCAGCCGTTCAAGCAGCTCGGCCGCGAGACCTACCGGCTCACGCCCGACGAGTTGCAAGGCACCGAGCTGAAGCGCTTCGAGCAGAAGACAGTGGCCACCGGCAGCGTGATGGGCCTGGTCAACCGCGGCTGGGAGCGTGGTGCCGCGCAGGACGGCGGCTGGGTCGGCTGGTTCACGAAGCGCGTGGCCGGCGGGCTGGAGGTCGAGCTCGAACTCGACCCCGGCACCGTGATCGGCGGCCTGAGCTACGAGCCGAAGCAGCGCATCCCGAAGATCGTGCTGCGCGAGGCCGGCACCTGGGCCCAGCAAGGCCATGTGAAATTCGAGCGGCTCGACCCGATCATCGCGAGCGAGGTGCTGCGCGACGCCGACCTGCTGGCGCCGCTGCCATGAAGAAGGCACCCCTCGGCTTGGTCTGGCCCACCGGCGGCTTCCAGTGGACGCCCGAGTGGCTGGCGCTGTTGCCGGTGATGCGCGGCGTTCACCTGCCTTCATCCGCACCGTCGGCCCCGCAGAGCCCTGCCGCCGCGCTGGAAGCCGCGTTGGGAAACCCGCTGCCCCAGGCCCACGCGGAGTGGTTCGCGCGCTTCGAGCCGCTGCGTGACGCGGTCGCTTGCGCCGACGAGGCCGCGTACGAAGCCGCGCTCGCGGTGGCGCAGCGCGGCAGAACGGGTTCTTCGCCGGCCGCCCGTGCCTGCGCCTTCGTCTTCCCGCACCTCGGCGAGTGGACGGCCGAATGGCTGGCCGCGCACGGCAAGGAGCCCTGGGGGCATGCGGTGCTGTGCTGGTCCGCGATGCAGCCGGCCGACTTTCTCGCGCATGCCGCGGCACACCCCTGGCTCGATCACGCCACGTTGACGAAGGGCGTGCTGCTGCAGTTGAAGCTGCATGGCGAGGCAGCGCTGGAGGTGCTGGCGTGGTTCATCCGCACGCGCCTGAGCTCGCGCGATCCCAAGATCGGGACGCAGGCCCTCAAGCTCGCGGCGCAGATGAAGGTGCCCGGCCTGCTGCCGCTGCTCGCGGCGCAATCGGACCACAAGAAGGTGCGCGACGCGCTGGAGAAGCTGGCGAAGACCCATCCGGTGGCGGTGCTGTTCACGGTGATCCGCCAGGCGATGGCCGGGCGCAGCCGGGCCGCCGAGACCTGGGCCTTGCGGTTGGCGCATGAGTGGCCGGAGGCCTTGCCTGCGGCGCTCGATGCGCTGGAGCCGGCGCTGCGCACCCGCTTCGAGGGCGCGGTGGCGGCGCTGAATCCGGTGGAAGCGCCCGACGAGGCCGTGCCGCCGATCCTGCGCGAACCACCGTGGCTGCGCGCCGATCGGCCGGGGCAGTTGCCGGTGCTGGAGGTTGCTGCCATCGCGACGCCCGAGGCGCTGGCATGGCGGCAGGATCTGCTGGAGCGCCTGAAGTCCGCGCCGCGCCAGTTGAACCCCCAACGCGATGCACACGGCTTTCCAGCCGAGCTGAAGCTCACCGATGCGGGCGCGCAGCGCCTGCTGGCGGGCCAGCCGCTGCAGGACGGCGACACCTCGGCGACCTATGCCTCGATGTCGCTGCTGTTCGACGCGCCGCAGGCCGCGCAGCTCACGCTGTGGAACAGCTTCCCGCCCGAGCGCTGGATGCTCAGCCCCTGGAGCCTCGACGCCGAACAGGTGCTGGCCCGCCTCGGCGTGGCAGCGATCCCCGGCATGGTCGCGGTGCTGTCGACCCACCAGGGCAAGGGCCCGCGCATCGCGCTGCTGATGGACACGCCGCTGCTGGTGCCGCGCATGGCGAAGCTGCTGCGGCAAGCGCGTGTGCACCGCAGCGCCGCCGCCGAGTGGATCGCGAAGTTCCCCCGCACGGTGTTGTCGCATGCGCTGCCCGCGGCGTTCTCGGCGCAGCACAGCGCGGAGCGCGACGACGCGCGCTACACGTTGCGCTGGATGGCGGAGCAGGCAGGCGGGCGCACCGCGCTGCTCGAAGCCGCTGCAGCCTATGGCGAGGCGATGACCCAGGCCGCCACCGCGCTGCTCGCCACCGACCCGCTGGACATCCTGCCGGGCGAGATGCCGCCGGTGCCGGCCTTCTGCGAGGTGGCCACGATGCGC
>NZ_JBFUFP010000347.1:0-5064 GCF_056403375.1 Rhizobacter sp. P2_H2 | reverse complement strand
CCTACTACACCGCGCTGAAGAGCCGCTACAAGGTCGACGTGCACCCGGGGACGGCTGCGGCTGAAGCGGCTGCGGCGAGCGGCACGAGCAACTGAGCGACCCACTGGTCGAAGTGGCCTCCAGGTGAGGCTATAATTCGCGATTCCGGTGGTGGCTGTAGCTCAGTTGGTAGAGTCCAGGATTGTGATTCCTGTTGTCGTGGGTTCGAGTCCCATCAGCCACCCCACCAGATCCCAGAGGAGCCGCAAGGCTCCTTTGTCGTTTCAGGGCCTGCCGGCGGCGGCGCCTGCGATGAACGTGTCCGAAAGCGGCCGGCGGCTTCGCCGGTGACGTGCATCATCCGCGGCTTCCCCACATCGAGTGGAGAAGCTCGAACCGGTACGGCGAGAAGCTCGTCTCGTGGTGCGGCGTGGACAAGATGACGCTCGAGAACGGGCGGATGCGCGAGGAGATCGTCTATGTGGATACCGCGCCGCTGCAGGCGCTGAGGATGGGCCTGGCGTTGCAGCCTCTGATCCACGTGCCGCGTTGAGCGCGCCGAATGCCGATCCTCATGACGGTTTCGCGCCGATGAGGGTCAACGCGTCAGCGACAGACCCACCGCCAGCAGGGTCGCCTGGACGGCCATGGCAATGTAGAGCGGGGTGCGGGAGGGCGTGGCAGCGTGCTGCAGCGTCTGGTCGATGCGCTGCCCGAGCAGTGCGCGCAACGCTGGATCAGGCGCTCCGGGTGCGACGGCAGCGCTCAGCAGCGCGGCTCTGCTGCCATTGCGCCGTCAGGTCGGCCAGCGGCAGGCGGTTCACCGCGAACAAAGAATGGRTTCGCTGGCGCGGCTTCGGCATTTGTTGCTGCCCGGAATGTGATCGACTGCGGATTCGCCGCGGCGGGGCTCGGGCGAATGGTGCGGGCTCGACGGGACGCCTGAGGGGGCCCGCCGACCAACTCTCCGACCGCTACGCGCGCGGGCAAGAGTCGATCGGACTGGCGCTGATGCACGGAACGGCCGAACTACCTCTGTCTCCCGAACTGCTTCGCAGTGAATGCCCATGCCATGCGCGAGGCGTCAGGACCCTTCCTGTCGCTGAAGTGCTGGTTGGCCGCACCGCCGCTCCACGCATGCGCCAAGCATTCCACCTCGACGAGCGTGGCCACAGTAGCGCCCTGACGCTTGAAATCGATCACACGCATGGGGTGCCTCTTTCCGCGCTGAACATTCCTGCCGGAGCCCGGAACGGCGCCCGCGGCATTCGCCCAGACCTGCGCTGCAGCGCGTCCATTGCTGGGTGCCACCACGGCGTCCGAATCTCCATGGATTACCAGGAGCGGAGGCCACGCGAGACTTGTCGTGCCCGGGCTCGCAGGAAGCGGCTTCGTCGCTCGCCGACCATGCATGGCGCCTACCGCTGACAGCGGAGAAGAGGCTGTGCCGGGCGGAATTCCGGAGTGCATCGTCACGGCCTTGAATCGCTCCGGGTGGCGCGTGACAACCAGTGCGGCCATGCTCGCGCCCGCTGACAACCCCACGATCCCGATCCGCTCTCTGTCTGCGGAGTAGAGAGTGCACGCCAGGTCGAGCGCTCGCATGATCAAGGTCACCTCGCGGTGTGCGCGGCCCGACTTGGTATCGAACCAGTTCCAACAACCTTGTGGATTCGACAGACGATCCTGCTCCGGGTACAGCACGAGGAATCGTTCGCGCGCAGCCACCACATTCATCCGTGTGCTCGCGGCGAAGGTCTTCGCGTCCTGGTGGCAGCCGTGAAGCATCACCATCAGCGGCAAGCGTTCGCCAAACGTGACGCCCGGCGGACGAAAGAGCCTGAACTGCCGCACACCGGCCGGGCCCATGGCTATGCCGGCGAGCCAGTCGCCGGTGCCGGCTGGAGCCCGTCCCTTTGCCTGCACCGGCTTCAGCGCCTCCTTCATCGAGTGCGTGCCGGCGTGCATTGAGAGGCGCGTCAGCGTCGACAGATTGCGGGTCCAGAGCCCGGCCCATGAAGTTGATCGCTTCACGCTTGCTGCCCCATGTGCGCTACCGCCTTCTCTTTCGCTTCGATGCGGGAGCCTTCGCCATCGCGTCGGCCCAGATGGTGAACATGTCGCTGGCGGTCTTGTTGACGGCAGTGGTCGTTTGACGCTTCGCTTCGGCAGCGATGCGAGCGCGCTCGCTGTTGACCACCGAGTTGGCTCCGCTGAGCCACATGCTCATGAACGGGTTCTTCTTGAGCCAAGGATTGGACATCGATATTCCTTTCTGACAGCCGCACCGCGGCCGTTTCGGTTGTCTCATCTGTTCGGAGTTCGCGGGCCCGAGCGCTGCTGGATCGTCGGCAGGAGTCGCCAGCAATATTGGTTGAGGAGGTGTACGCAACCTGTCGGACTCGAGGCCTTTGTGACGTAGGCAGTCAGGCTGTGTGGTGGTCGTGCGACCGACGTAGGTTGTAGACGACTCGCCGATTTACCTATGATGGCGAACCACAGCAGCGCGCTGGCCGAGCAGGCCTTGAAGCTCTTCGGCGTCCTGTACGACGTCGAGCGGGAGATCAAGGACTTGCCAGCCGATGACCGGTTGCGGATCCGCCAGATCAAAACGCGCCCGGCGGCCGATCTACTGCACGCCTGGCTGACCGCCAACCGTCGGAAGGTGCCCGACGCAACGGCCACCGCCAAGGCGATGGACTACAGCGCTCAAGCGCTGGACAGCACTGACGCGCCTCATCGACGATGCCGACTTGAACACCGACAACAACCGCCTGGAGAACCTGATCCGACCGATTGACGGGTCAGGCGGTGTTCATAGACGGGAAAAGAACGCTGCTGCCACGAAAAGAAGCACTCCACCACCGGCAACCATTGCGACGACGGCCATTGCGCGGCGGACAAGACCGATTCGGCGCCAAACCAGTACGCCGGCGAGACCAAAGCAGCACACTCCAAGCGCCCAAGCAGGCACCACCACAAATGACGTGATCAGCAAGTGTGGATCGCGACCCAGCCGCCAAAGCACGAACAGCACGAGCGACCCCGCTGCCGCGATGAGCCCGCCGAGAATGGCCACGACAATGGCTGCCAAGCGGGGGACGTTGGTTGAGTCGTCGCCATTTCCAATAGTGGTTGGGCCTCGCCTCGACCGAGGGGTCAGGCCGCAGCTTGTGCGCGCGGCGTGTGCATCACGTGGTCTTTTCGCGGAGGCCAAGGTCTCCGGTACGGCGGAAGGCATGCGCCTCATTCGAGCGCACTGACCATGACGTAGTAGCCGTCAGGATCGCGCAGCGCGAACTCTTGAGTGCCGGTGGAGGGGTTCATCTTGGGCCCTTCCTCAAGTTGACCGACAAGGGCCCTGGCGCGTGACAGCGCCTCGCTGAAATCATCGACTCGAAAGAAAAGCAGCAGCCCATTGCCAGGCTCCGCTCGATCGGGGCTGGTCAAGGTTGGGTGATCGTGGGCTCCCCACTTGTGGAGACACAGCAACACCGTTCCGTCCGTGTCGAGGATTTGGCCGAAGTAGTCATGAGCCGGCGCCGATTGCGGTTGACCGAAGAGTGATTGATACCAGGCAAAGCTGTGAGCTACATCAGCAACGCCAATGATCGTCCAGGTGCGCTTCATCGGTTCCCCTTCTAGCCGGCTGGGGCCATTCGACCATGCGGCACGAGCGGCCGCAACCGCCGAAAGCTGTCATCGGCAGATCCGAGTGCCAATCCCGCCGGAACGGCGGATCCCCTCCGGCGTCGCGGCCCACGCGAGGGGCAGCCGGCCCGGAGAGGAATCGAGGGAAGAATCTGCACAATCGAGCCAAGCTCGAACCGGTACGGCGAGAAGCTCGCCGCTGATCCACGTGCCGCGCTGAGCGCGCAGCGTGCCGGCCCCGTCAATACGGGCGTCATGGCCGATGGACTTGCGAGCGCAGCATTCCCGGCGGCACGCCGAACAGGCGCTTGAAGGCGCGGCTGAACGAGGCTTCGGACTCGTAGCCCAGGCGCTGGGCGATGTCCGCGACAGTCGACCTGCCATGACGCAGCCATGCGCCGGCCACGTGCATGCGCCAGTGCGCGAGATAGCGTGCCGGTGACAGGCCCACTGCGGTGGTGAAGCGTTCCGTGAAGACCGAACGCGACAGGCCTGCGATCTTCGCCAACGCCACCACCGACCAGAAATGACCCGGCTGTCGATGGATCGCCGCCAGCGCCCGGCCGATCGGCGCGTCCCGCGCACCCGCCAGCCATCCCTTCAGCTCTCCGGCGTGAGTCTCGGCCCAGCCGCGCACCATGGCGGTCACCACCGCATCGGCGAGCCGCGCCATCATGGTCGCGGCGCCGACACGCTGTGCGGCCACCTCGGCCGCCATCAGGGACAACAGCGTGGGCAGCGCCTGGTCATTCGCGTCGGCACGCCGCAGCACCAGCACCTCGGGCATCAGTTGAGTGAGCGGATGCACGGCCGGCTCGTCGAATTCGAGCGCGCAGCAGACCATCAGCGAACGCGCACCGCCACCACCAGCGCGCATGTTGTGCGTGGTCGGGCCGATCGAATCCTGGTCGAACTCCTCGAGCGGCCGGGCGGGCGTGGTGGGCGCGTCGGCAATCGCGTGGCCCGTGCCTCGCGGCAGCAGTGCCACGTCGCCGGGACCGATCCGGAAGGGCTCCTGCGACGGCAGTCTCAGCCAGCACTCGCCATCGACCACGAAGTGGAAACACACGCCGTCCTGACGCGGGATCTGGACGCCCCACGGCGCCGTCATGTCAGTGCGGCAGTACGACGCGCGCACCAGCCGCAGATCCTGAAGAACGGGGCTCAGCAGATCGAGGTCGGGTCGGGAGGCGCTCATGGGTGGGGAGTTTGCGCCGGGTCACGGCCCGGTTCGCGTGTAGACCGCGCGCGTGGCGAGCGCCTCTGCTTTTCCTGGTGGCGTGAAGTAGAGCTCGATGACGTGGCGGTCCGGGCCTTCGATGCGTATCAGCGTGCGCATCGGGACCGTCTTGCCGACGAAGGCTTCGCCCGCGACGCCTTGGTCGACGAAGCTGCCGAACAGGTCAATGCGTGTCTGCGGCCCCGATCCGGTGC
>NZ_JBFUFP010000346.1:0-5068 GCF_056403375.1 Rhizobacter sp. P2_H2 | reverse complement strand
GGCGTAGGTGAAGACCCCCGCCCCGCCCTGGACCGTGAGCGTCACAGGGCTGGTGGTCACCGGCACGGTTGCACCGCGCGTCGCCGTGAAGCCCGAACCGTAGACGCTGGCCGTCGAAGCGGTCACCACGAACGATCCGCTGAAGACCTTGCGCGCAACACCATCGGTGCCGTACCGCCAGATCTCACGCGCCTTGCGCGGCGTTCGCTTGCCAGTCGCCTTGTCGACGAGAGCCGACAAGGCGAGTTTCAAGGCGTACTGGCCTCAGCCATGAGCCTCGCATCCGTGGTCGGGCCACTCATGTTCTCGAGCTTCTATTTCGTCTTTCGAGAGGAGTGGCCCGGGGCGATCTGGCTATCGGCCTTGCTTCTGAATACGCCTGCAGTTCCTCTCGTGCTCAGCTTGCGCTTCAATTTCACGCCGATTCCAGAGCACAGGTCGGGCTGAAGTGCTCATCTGGCGCCCCTCCACCGCCAGCATCTGTTCGAAAGTTATGTTCAGTCAGCATTCGCGACAAGCTTGACGAGCTCACCCCGCCGGCGGTGGTGAAGAACGGGGTGTCATGCGGGCCCTGAAGCACTCCCTCGCTGCGATAGCCATGCCGGCACAAGGGATCGCCTTGCCGCCAAGTTATTTCCGATATATCGTTAAACCGATATATCTTATTTGAGGCCTCATGTCCCGCCATCACTCCCGCCACGCGCACTCTGACAGTCCTCACCGCGGCCGTTGCGGTCATGAGCACGGCCACGATCACGAGCACGTGCGCAGCCAAGATCGCGGAGAAAGCGGCTCACACCGTCGGCTGTTCGCGCACGGCGACCTCCGTCTGCTCGCGCTGCACCTCATCGGCGAGCGCGCGAGGCATGGCTACGAGATCATCAAGGCGATCGAAGATCTCACCGGCGGGGCCTACAGCCCTAGCCCCGGCGTAATCTATCCGACGCTGACTTGGCTGGAGGAACTGGGCCACGTCAGTGTCGCGGCGAGCGAGGGGACAAAGAAGCTCCACACCATCACCGCCGAAGGACGCGTGCACCTTGACGTCTACCGACCCACCCTGGACGCCCTGCTCACCCGCATCAGGCCGCTCCAGACAGCGAGAACAGGTGCTGCATCGGCCCGCCTCGCGTCGGCCCTTGAGAACCTGCGGCACGCCCTGAAGAGCCGCCTCGCCCACGGCCCCGGCGACGCTCAGATCGAACAGATCGCCGCCGCGATCGACGCCGCCGCGCTGGCGGTCGACAAATCGTGACAGTTTCTCAACGCGTTGGACAACCCATGAACGACACATCCCCGACGACCGAATCGCTGCAGGCGCCAAGCGGCGTCAATCATCTCCTGCTCAACGTGCGCGATATCGAGGAATCGCACCGTTTCTGGACCGAGTTGCTCGGCTTCCGTCACGTCGCGACCTCGCGCCGTGAGCGCGCCGACGGCGGACCGCCCATGCGCTTCTACAGTGGCCTGAAGGACGGCAAGCTGCATCACCACGACATTGCGCTGTACCAGGAGTCGGGCCTGGAACCCGCCGACGCGGCGCGGCCGCAGGCGCTCGATCACGTCGCGATCGAGTACCCGAGCGAAGCCTCGTGGCGCGCGCGAATCCGCTTTCTCACTGAGCGCGGCGTCGCTCTGCATCGCGTGATCGAGCGCGGGGCCACGCACAGCATCCACCTGACCGATCCGAACGGCATCGCCGTGGAGCTGCTGTTCGAGTTGCCGCGCGAGCAATGGGAGCACGACATCGATGGCGCACTCAATCGCAGCGTGCTGAAGTCCTTGCCGACCTGAGCGCCGTCACGCCATCCTGGCGTTCCCGCGCACATGCCGGCGCGCACGCCACGGAGGATTCGCGCACCGCCACGCTGTCCAAATCGCGCAGACTGCCATCACCAGCTCGCGCCGTACGATGCCGCGCGCGCAAACGCGACGATACCGGTCAGGMGCTCCAGGCTGATTTGCTCCGMCATGGCACTTGTCAAGTGAGTTGCGCATGGATTATCAAAAGGGCGGCGAATATCCACACTCCTCTTCAACGCAATTTCGCGGTGAAGGAGATGGCAATGACGATGAAGGCGATCCGGCTGCACGAGTTCGGCGGTCCGCAGGTGCTCCGCCATGAGGACGCCCCGGTGCCCGAGCTGAAACCGGGCGAGGTGCTGGTTCGCGTCATGCGGTGGGCATCAACCCGCCCGACTGGTACCTGCGCGAGGGCTACAAGAACCTGCCGCCCGAGTGGAGGCCGCCGGTGCCCTTCCCTGTCATTCCCGGGACGGACGTGTCGGGCGTCGTCCAGGCCGTCGCGGGCGATGTGGATCGCTTCGCCGTGGGCGATGAAGTGTTCGGCATGGTCCGATTCCCTGGCCTCAAAGGCGAGGGGGCCGCGTATGCCGAGGTCGTCGCGGCGCCGGCGTCAGACCTGGCGCACAAGCCTGCCGGCATCGATCACGCGCACGCCGCGGCGGCACCGATGGCCGGGCTCACCGCATGGCAGTTCCTGATCGAGCTGGGACACGATCACGCCAACCCGCTGCAAGCGGAACGCCATCGCCCGGTGCCGCTGCGTGGCAAGAGGCTGCTCGTCAATGGCGCGGCGGGCGGCGTGGGGCACCTGGTCGTGCAACTGGCGAAGTGGAGCGGCGCGCCGCCGACTGTTCGTGTCGTTTCGCTCATGCGAAGCGACCTGTCCGCGGTGCTGGTGGCGCTGGAGGGCACGCGACGCGGGCGAGTGAGCGTCGAGCACGTCCTGAACGTACTGGGCCGGTTGAACGCGGGGCCGGCGCCGGCGAGTGCCGCCACAGCGCTGCAGGTATTGACGCCACCGCTGGCCAACACCGAGCGCTATGACCGCCTGCGCGCTGTCAGCACCGAGGAGGCCGACCATGCCCGACGCAGCCATGGCGGCACGCGCGGAGTGCGTCATGCTCAACAAGGGTCCGCTCCTGGCCGAGGGCATCGATGCGCTGAGTGGCTTGATGAGACGCATGGCCGCGCATCAATTCAAGAAGACACCCGCACTGCGGCAGCTGCGAAGCAGGGTCACGGACTGATCTGTCATCGCGAGGCTGCGGTGCCCGCGTTTCAGGGGCATGTTCACAGCGGCGACATGGCGCCCACATAGGCTTGCGGCTTTCCCTCCCGACGGAGCAAAGCTTGCCAGATTCTTCCACTCGACCCCACACCGCGCAGCGCCCACTGGACCCGGATCGACGCAAGTTGATCAAGATGGGACTGGCTCTTCCCGCCCTCAGCGCCGGTTCGCTCCTTGCCGCATGCGGGGGCGGTTCCGACTCGACGGACACCGTGCCGCCTGCGTCCCGGCAGGTTTCCAGCTTCGGGCTCGTCGTGCTGCCCGACACCCAGTTCTACTCGCGTTATGCCACCGAGGAGACCGGCAACCAGTTCGACAAGCGCTACGGCAGCACGCCCTACCTGGCGCAGACGCAGTGGATCGTTGACAACGCAGCCGCGCTGAAGATCCCATTTGTCATCCACGTGGGCGATGTCGTCGATCAAGTCCAGAAGCCGCAGCAATGGCAGGTCGCGGATCGGGCCATGAAGGTGCTGGAGGACAAGAAGCTGCCGTATTCGATCCTGGCTGGCAATCACGACGTGCTGAGTGACATCGGCTACGAAGGCGACCAATCCGCAGGCACCGATGCCCAACGCGTACTGGCCGATGAGCCGTATCTCCAATGGTTCGGCACCGAGCGTGCGAAGAAGCAAAGCACGTTCGGCGCACGTGACCCCAGTGGTTTCCACGAGTACCACGTCTTCGCCGCCGAGGGGCAGCGCTTTCTGGTGTTGTCGATGTCATGGCGCGCCTCCGACAACGGCATCGCGTGGGCCAACGGCGTGTTGAAGGCGAATCCCACCTTGCCGGCCATCCTGGTCAACCACGAACTGATCCGGATCGACGCGGACGGCGTTTCCCCGCTCGAGGTCGGCTACGGGCTCATGCTCTGGGAGCAACTGATCAAGCGCAACGACCAGATCTTCATGACCGTCAACGGCCACTTTCACGGCTCGGCCCGCAAGACCAAGATCAACGACTTCGGAAACGCCGTCGAAGAAATGGTGGTCGACTATCAGATGGCCTATCAGGGCGGCAATGGGCTGTTGCGCTTCTATGAATTCGACCTGACCCACAACGAGATCAAGGCCCTGTCTTTCTCGCCCTGGGTCCGGAACAAGCCCTCCGCCACCCTGAATGCCTTCGACCAGGTGATGCTGCGCGACGGCAACAACGAGTTCGTGATCAAGATGGACTTTGCCCGCCGCTTTGCGGGCTTCGCGCCGGATTTCAAGGTCGCCGCGCCCAGCGCCACATCGCTCGCAACCGTGGCCACGTCGATGATGCTCGATGGCTTCAAGGGCATTGTCGAGGCGCCGGCCGTTGCGCCTGCGAACGTCGAGGACTATCCGCACGTGGCCGAGACGGTGGCCCACTGGCGCTTCTTCGGTGGCACCGACGGCGCGGCGCTTGCCGACCGCCAGGTCATCGCCGATGCCTCGGGCCGTGCCGCCCACCTGACGCGGGCGGCGCTGACCGAGCCTGCCGGCAATGCGGCGCAATTGTCGGATCTCCAGTGGAGCCACGACCACCACCGGCTGTCGTCGGCCACCGGGAGCGTGCACTTCAGCAACACGGAGGGTTCGCGCCTGAGCTACTTCATGACCGATGCCGCGGCGGCCCTGAACAGCGCCACCTTCGAAACGACTGGCTACACCATCGAGGCATTCATCAAGCTCGACAAGTCCTGGACCACCCGCAATGCCTGGATGAACATCATGACGCGCGGCGGGTGGAACCGCAATTTCCCGGGGTTCCAAGGATGGGATGCCTCGCCGCCCGTGCAATTTGCCATCTCCAACCTGAAAGAGGTGCAGTTCGAGGTCATTCCTCAGCTGCCGGCACCGGATTCGGCGCGTGCCAACTGGTCCGGCGAGATCCTGCTGGACAGCTGGCTGCATGTTGCCGTCGTCAACGACCCGGTCGCCAAGGAGACGACCCTGTATGTGGAGGGCGCACCCGTCCTGCGCAACACCATCGACACCGTCGGCT
>NZ_JBFUFP010000345.1:0-5081 GCF_056403375.1 Rhizobacter sp. P2_H2 | reverse complement strand
CTGCAGCCTGGCCACACCAGCGCATGCCACCTCAACGATCCCGCGCCATGACTGAATCCATCCCGCCCTTCACGCTGCGCCTGCCCGAAGGTGACGCGGTGCCGCTCATCTGCGATTCGCCGCACAGCGGCGTGCAGTACCCCGACGACTTCGGCCACGTCGTGCCCTTCGAGCAGCTGCGCGGCGCCGAGGACACCGACGTGCACGTGCTGTGGCAGGCGCTGCCGTCGGTCGGTGCCACGCTGCTCGCGGCGAATTTCCCGCGCGCCTACATCGACCCGAACCGCGACATCGACGACATCGACCCCGGGATGCTGGCCGAGCCGTGGCCGACGCCGCTGCGCCCGAGCGAGAAGACGCGCCTGGGCATCGGCCTGATCTGGCGCGATGCGGGCAAGAGCGGCAAGTGGCCGATCTACGCCCGCAAGCTGCCGGTGGCCGAGGTGCAGCGGCGCATCGATGCGTACCACGCGCCGTACCATGCCGCGATGCGCGAGCAGATCGAGGCGGCGCATGCGCGCTTCGGCGCGGTGTGGCACCTGAACCTGCACTCGATGCCCGCCGATTCGTATGAAGGCCTGCAGATCCAGAGCGACCATCCGCTGGCCGATTTCGTGCTGGGCGATCGCGACGGCAGCACCGCGGCGCCCGAGTTCACCGCGCTGGTGGCCGAGGCGCTGCGCCGGCGCGGCTTCAGCGTGGCGCTGAACGACCCGTTCAAGGGCGTGGCGCTGATCGCCCGGCTCGGCCGGCCGGCCGAGCGCCGCCACAGCCTGCAGGTGGAGATCCACCGCGGGCTCTACATGAACGAGACGACGCGCGAGCGCAGTGCCGGCTTCACCGCCTTGCAGGCTGCGCTCAGCGCCGTCTCCCGTGAGATTGCCGACTACGTGAAGGACCAGGTCACATGACGCTCATCGCCGAGATCGAAGACAAGCACGCCGAGTTCACCGCGCTGCGCCGCGACATCCACGCGCACCCCGAACTGGCCTTCAAGGAGACGCGCACCTCCGACCTGGTGGCCGAGCGCCTGGCGGCGTGGGGCATCGAGGTGCACCGCGGGCTCGGCCAGACCGGCGTGGTGGGCGTGCTGCACGGCACGCGCGGCCCCGGCGAGCGCGCGATCGGCCTGCGCGCCGACATGGACGCGCTGCCGATGCCGGAGCACAACCGCTTCCTGCATGCCTCGAAGGAACCGGGGCGCATGCACGGCTGTGGGCATGACGGGCACACCGCGATGCTGCTGGGCGCGGCGCACTACCTGGCCACGCACCGCGATTTCGAAGGCACTGTGAACTTCATCTTCCAGCCGGCGGAGGAGGGCGGCAACGCTGGCGCCAAGGCGATGATGGACGACGGCCTGTTCGACCGCTTCCCGTGCGAGGAGATCTACGGCATCCACAACATGCCGGGCTTCGAGGCGGGGCATTTCGCGTTCCGCAAGGGGCCGACGATGGCGTCGAGCAACCGCTTCGACATCATCGTGCGCGGCACCGGCGGGCATGCGGCGCAGCCGCACAAGGCGGTCGACAYGATCGTCATCGCGGCCGAGATGGTGGGAGCGCTGCAGACGCTGATCTCGCGCCACAAGAATCCGATCGACGTGGCGGTGGTGAGCGTCACGCAGATCCATGCGGGCGATGCGTACAACGTGCTGCCGGGCGAGGCGGTGATCCGCGGCACGGTACGCACCTTCAGCACCGAGGTGCTGGACGAGATCGAGGCCAACATGCGGCGCATCGCCGAGGTGCTGCCGCAGRTGCACGGCGGCACCGGCGAACTGAAGTTCCACCGTGCCTACCCGCCGCTGGTGAACTGGGACGCGCAGACCGATTTCGCGATGAAGGTGGCGCAAGACACCTTCGGTGCCGACAAGGTCGACGGCAACACGCCGCAGCACGGCGGCGCCGAGGACTTCTCGTTCTACCTGCAGAAGGTGCCGGGCACGTACCTGTTCGTCGGCAACGGCGGCGGCGGGCACCGCGAGGCCACATACCACGGCATGGGGCCGTGCGAATTGCACAACCCGAATTACGACTTCAACGATGCATTGCTGCCGGTGGGCGGGACGTACTGGGTTCGCCTGGTGGAGGCGTTCTTCGCGCGGGGCTGAGCGGAAATTGCGGCCTTCAACCTCGATTCCTGACAATTATCGATAATCGTTCCCGGCCGATTGAATTCGGCCACATCGACAATTAATCTACTGCTCAACCTGAGTCGACACGACCAGGTGTCAGCCCTGGGGAGGGATGCCATGAGCAGCAAGACGGCTGATCGCCGGGTCGATGACCTGGCCGGGTTCGCTCGGGAGCGCAGCGGCCGGGGAGCCAGGGTCTCGGTCGTGATCCCGACCTACAACCGTGCGCTGGACGTGGTGCGCGCGGCACGATCCGCGCTGGCRCAGACGCTGCCGCCGCACCAGGTCATCGTGGTCGACGACGGTTCCACCGACAACACCGCCGAGCTGGTGCGCGAGTTGCCGGCGCCGGTGCAGTACATCCCGAAGACCAACGGCGGTGTGTCCAGCGCACGCAACACGGCGTTCCCGCAGGTGACCGGCGACTACGTGGCGCTGCTCGATTCAGACGATCACTGGGATCCGCGCTGGCTGGAGACGGCGGTGAACACCATCGAGGCGGTGCCCGGTGCGGGTGCCGCGTGCTGCACCCGCGCGCGCGGCGTGCGCCCCGACGGCTCGGAGATCGGCATCGCACCGCCCAAGCCCGGGGTGGTGAACGGCATGCTGCGGCTGCCCGACCTGCTGATGGGCGGCATGATGGGCTCCAACGTGGTGCTGCGCACCGAGGCGCGCACGGCGGCCGGAGACTTCGACACCACGCTCAAGACCGGCGAGGACATCGACTTCGCGTTGCGCGTGGCGGTGTCCACCACGATCGTCGAGGTGGCGCAGCCGCTGGTGAACGTGACCGCCACGCCGGGCTCGCTCAGCCGGAACATCGACACCGGCAACAGGCTGAAGGTGTATGCCAAGTTCGAGCAGGAGCATCCGGAGGAGGCCCGCCATTTCGCGAAGGAGTTTCGCGATGCCCGCGTGGCCACCACGCTGGGCTACGCGCGCGACCTGATGTGGGCTCGCCAGTTGCCGGCGGCACGCGAGCGGCTGCGCGAATCGTGGCGCTACCGGCCGACGGTGGCGGCCGCGAAGCTGGCGGTCAAGCTGGTGGTGCTCAGTGCGCTGGGGCGTGGGCGCACCCAGGGCTGACTTTCCGGCACCGAACACGAGAGTTCAATCCAGGCCAGTCTTTCCCGGTGCCCAGTACGCCTTGGTCAAGACGCGAGACGAAGCGACGCCCGAGTCCTTCAGCGCTCGGCGCAGGTGCTGGATGGTCGAGGCCTTGCCTGTCAACACGAAGGCCGAGCCGGTGGCCGCGAGGGCTGCCAGACGCTGCTGGATGTCTTCCAGGTGCGCGTCGTTTTCCTTGCACTCGAACAACTCCGCCGCGTCCAGATGCAGCCGCGCGATCACCTCGCGGACAGGGGCAGCGGCTTTCACTTCGAACAGGCAGGGCAGGGTCGCGGGGCGGCGTTGGCCACCGAGCGCGCAGGCCAGGCCGATCGAGGTCTCGTCGCCGATCACGGCAGGCATGCGTGCATTGCCGACATCGAGCGATGCCCGCGGCCCGAAGACATCGCACGCATCGCCGGGACTGACCTCACGGACCCAAGCGCTTCCGGGCCCATGGCCATGCGCATAGCCCAGGATCCGCGTCCGCCCCGCGGCCGCGTCCCACTCGATCGGCGTGAAGGTCCGTGCGACGAACGCCGATCCCATCGCGATCTGCACCTTCTGCCCCGGAACCCATTGGATGCCCTTGAACTCCGGACTCTCCAGCGTGATCAGCCGGAAGCTTTCGGAAACGGGCTCGACCGCCACGACCCGCGCCTGCTTCATCAGCATGCGCATCAGCGAACGGCCCCAACTCATCGCGTGAACACGCTGAACTCGTTGCCCCGGCCCTCGCTGATCGGGATCGGCTGCGAGAGGTAGCCGTTCGCCGGATCGCGCACGTAGGCCAAGTACTCGTTGCCGTGATCGAAGGCGTTCTCCGCGAGGATGGGCGTGCCGGTCTTCAGGTGCGGTTCCAGCAGCTTCAGCACCGGCAGGTACAGGCTGAATGCCCCGTCGAGCAGCACCAGGTCGATCTCGCCACCGACATCGGCGAGCGTCTCGCGCGCATCGCCCACGCGGATCTCGACCAGGTCGGCGAGCCCCGCCGCCTCGAGGTTGGCCCGTGCGCGCGCAGCCTTGCCGGGCTCCAGCTCGGTGCCGATCAGGCGGCCGCCCCCCATGTCGCGCAGGGCAGCGGCCAGGTGGATCGTCGAGACGCCCATCGACGTGCCGAACTCGACGATCCGCGTCGCCTTGCGGGCCCGGGCGCATTGGTAGAGAAAGCGGCCATATTCCGGCGCCACGTTCAGGAAGTTGTCGGCGTAGCCGCGGTAGAAGCCGCGCAGGTCGCGGCGCTCTTCGGCGAAGTGGTGGGCGATGGTGTCCGCGATCAGCTGCTCGGGATGCGGCGCATCGACGAACTGCGCCATCAAGGGCCGGTCGGCCTGCTCCGCTTCGGTGAAGAGGTGCTGCAGCGTCCGGGCGCCGCGGCCCGTGCTCAATGAATCCATGGTCTCGTGTGCTCCAAAGGGTGACGGCACATCGTACGGAGGGGCTCTTGCGAGCGCATTGCGCGGCAATGCCAGAATCTTCGGAGATCCTGCCAATCGTCATCGTTCCCCCATGCCCCTTCTGAGTGAGCTTGCCGCCGACTGGGCGGATCCGGATCTCGTGCCGCGCCCGGTGCTGAGCATCGGTGCCGTGATCGAGAGCCCCGGCCAGCGGCACGAGATGGATTTCCACAACCACCGCAAGGGCGAGCTGCTGTTGCTGATGCGCGGGGTGCTGACCTGCGAGGTGGAGGGCGGCTTCTGGCTCGTGCCGCCGCAAGRGGCGATCTGGATACCCGGTGGCGTGTCGCACAAGGTGACCGGTGCCGGCGAGATGGAGGGCTACGTCGTCTTCATCGACCCGGCAGCCGCATCGAATCTCCCGTCGGCCTGCTGTGCAC
>NZ_JBFUFP010000344.1:0-5083 GCF_056403375.1 Rhizobacter sp. P2_H2 | reverse complement strand
ACGCCGACCTCGAAGCTGCGCTGGCTGAGCCGGTACGACTCGCCCTGGCTCGCCAGCGTGCGCTGCGCCAGCGCCAGCCGCTCCTGGTCGGCGCCCAGCGTCAGCCAGGCATTCGCCACCTCGGCCACCAGGCTGATGTGCGTGCTGCGCCGCGCCTCTTCGGTCGCGAGGAACTGCTGGAGCGCCTGCGCGCCCAGGCTGCGCACGCGGCCGAACAGGTCGAGCTCCCAGGCGCTGACGCCCACGCCGGCGCTGTACTGGCGGCTGATCTCCGGGTTGCCCGGCGCGCGCAGCGTGTCGGCCGTGCGGGTCGCGCTCTGGCTGCCGGTGGCACTGACGGCGGGATAGAGGGCGGCGTCCTGCACGCGGTACTGCGCACGCGCCTTGTCGATGTTCAAGGCCGCCACGCGCAGGTCGCGGTTGTTGGCCAGCGCCAGCGCCAGCACCTGGCGCAGGTGCTCGTCGGCGAAGAACTCGCGCCAGCCGATGTCGCCGGCTTCGGCCGATGTGGCGGCGGATGTGGCGGCCGGTGCCGACGCGGCCACCGGGTAGGCGGCCGGCACCGGCGACGCGGGGCGTTCATAGGCCGGCATCAGGCTGCAGCCACCGAGCGTGGCCACGCAGGCCAGCGCGATCCAGGTCGGGCGGGTGATGTTCAAGCGGGTCATGTCAATGGCCTTCCAGCAAAGGGGTCGCGAGCTGCGGTTGCGGCCGCTTGTCGAACAAACGGCGCACGCTCACGAAGAACAGCGGCACGAAGAAGATCGCCAGCAGCGTGCCCGAGACCATGCCGCCGACCACGGCCGTGCCGAGCGCGTTCTGCGCGCCGGCACCGGCGCCGTGGCCCAGCATCAGCGGCAGCACGCCGAGCACGAAGGCCAGCGAGGTCATCAGGATCGGGCGCAGCCGCATGCGCGCCGCGGTGAGGGCCGCCTCGGCCACGCCCATGCCCTGGGCGACCAGGTCCTTCGCGAACTCGACGATCAGGATCGCGTTCTTCGACGCCAGCCCCACCGTGGTCAGCAGGCCGACCTGGAAGTAGACGTCGTTCATCTTCCACGTCAGCAYGGCGCCCAGCAGCGTGCCCAGCACCCCCAGCGGCACCACCAGGATCACCGAGAACGGGATCGACCAGCTTTCGTAGAGAGCGGCCAGGCACAGGAACACCACCCCGATCGACACCGCGTACAGCAGCATCGCCTGGCCGCCGGCCGCACGCTCCTGGCGCGAGATGCCGGTCCATTCGTAGCCGATGCCCGGCGGCAGCGCGGCCGCATGGCGCTCCACCAGGTCGAGCGCCTGCCCGCTGGAGAGCGTGCCGGGCAGCGCCATGCCGAGGATCTCGACCGACGGCACGCCGTTGTAGCGTTCCAGCCGCGGCGAGCCCGAGGTCCAGCCGGCCTGTGCGAAGGCGCTGAACGGCACCATCGCGCCGCCGGCGTTGCGCACGAACCAGTGGTCGATGTCGCCGGGCAGCATGCGGAACGGCGCATCGGCCTGCAGGAACACCTTCTTCACGCGTCCCTTGTCGATGAAGTCGTTGACGTAGCTGCTGCCCCATGCGGCCGCGAAGGTGTTGTTGACGTCGGCCATGGCCAGGCCCAGCGCGCCTACCTTGTGCTCGTCGATGTCGAGCCGGAACTCGGGCGTGTCCTCGAGGCCGTTCGGGCGCACCGCCACCAGGCCCTTCTCGGCCATCAGCGCGCCCAGCAGCTGGTTGCGGGCCTGCATCAGCGCGTCATGGCCGAGGTTGGCGCGGTCCTGCAGCATCAGGTCGAAGCCGCTCGCGTTGCCGAGCTCCGAGACCGCCGGCGGGGCGAAGGCGAACACCGTCGCATCGCGCAGCTGCGAGAAGTAACCCATCGCCTTGCCGACCACGCCCGATGCCGTCAGCTCGGGCCGCGTGCGTTCGCTCCACGGCTTGAGCTTGACGAAGGCGAAGCCCGCGTTCTGCCCGCTGCCGGCGAAGCTGAAGCCGGCCACCGTGAAGATCGAATCGACCGCATCCTTCTGGTCGACCAGGAAGTGGTGCTCGACCTGCTCGATCACCTTCAGCGTGCGGTCCTGCGTGGCGCCGGGCGGCAGCTGCACCAGCGTGAACAGCGAGCCCTGGTCCTCGTCGGGCAGGAAGCCGGCGGGGATCTTCGCGAACACGAAGCCGACCGCCAGCACCAGCACCGCATAGCCGGCCATGTAGCGCCAGCCGCGGCCCAGCATGTGCCGCAGCACGCCCTGGTAGCCGCGGTTGCTGCGGTCGAACAGGCGGTTGAACGCACCGAAGAAGCCGGTGCTGGCCAGCCCATGGCCCTGGGCCGCCGGCTTCAGCAGCGTGGCGCACAGCGCCGGCGTGAGGATCATCGCGACCAGCACCGACAGCGTCATCGCCGACACGATGGTGACGGTGAACTGGCGGTAGATCACGCCGGTGGAGCCGCCGAAGAAGGCCATCGGCACGAACACCGCCGCCAGCACCAGCGCCACGCCCACCAGCGCGCCGGTGATCTGCCCCATCGACTTGCGCGTGGCTTCGAGCGGCGACAGCCCCTCTTCGCTCATCACGCGCTCGACGTTCTCGACCACCACGATCGCATCGTCGACCAGCAGGCCGATCGCCAGCACCATCGCCAGCATCGTCAGCGTGTTGATCGAGTAGCCGAAGGCCGCCAGCACGCCGAAGGTGCCCAGCAGCACCACCGGCACCGCAATGGTCGGGATCAGCGTGGCGCGGAAGTTCTGCAGGAAGAGGTACATCACGACGAACACCAGCACGACGGCTTCGGCCAGCGTCTTCACGACCTCCTCGATCGAGATGCGCACGAAGGGCGTGGTGTCGTACGGCTTGATCACCTCCACGCCGGGCGGGAAGAACTTGCGCAGTTCGTCGAGCCGGGCGTCGATGCCGCGCACGGTGTCGAGCGCGTTGGCGCCGGTCGCGAGCTTGATCGCGAGGCCGGTGGCCGGCTTGCCGTTGAAGCGGCTCTGGATGGCGTAGCTCTCGCTGCCGAGTTCGATGCGGGCCACGTCGCGCAGGCGCACGGCCGAACCGTCGGCCTGCGTGCGCAGCAGGATGGCCTCGAACTCGGCCGCCGTCTTCAGCCGCGTCTGCGCGGTGATGGTGGCGTTGAGCTGCTGGTTCTGCACCGCCGGCAGGCCGCCGAGCTGGCCGGCCGAGACCTGGGCGTTCTGCGCCTGGATCGCGGTCTTCACGTCGAGCGGGGTCAGCTTGAAGCTGTCGAGCTTGTGCGGATCGAGCCAGACGCGCATCGCGTACTGCGCACCGAACAGCGTCGTGTCGCCCACGCCGTCGACGCGGCTGATGGCGTCCTGCACGTTGGCGGCCACGTAGTCGGCGAGGTCGGCGCCGCCGAGCTTGCCGTCCTGCGACACGAAGGCCAGCACGTTCAGGAAGTTGCTGGCCGACTTGGTGACCTGCACGCCCTGCTGCTGCACCTCTTGCGGCAGCAGCGGCGTGGCCAGGGCCAGCTTGTTCTGCACCTGCACCTGGGCGGTGTCGGGGTCGGTGCCGTTCTCGAAGGTCAGCGTGATCGTCACGCTGCCCGAGGATTCGCTGGTCGACGCGATGTAGGCCAGGCGGTCCAGGCCCTTCATCTTCTGCTCGATGACCTGGGTCACCGTGTCTTCCAGCGTCTTGGCCGACGCGCCGGGGTAGCTGGCCGAGATGGCGATGGCGGGCGGTGCGATGGTCGGGTACTGCGCGATCGGCAGGATCTTGATGGCCATCACGCCGCCCAGCATCACGATGATGGCGAGCACCCAGGCGAAGATCGGCCGGTCGATGAAAAAGCGAGCCATGGTGGAGAACTCCGGAGGGTGTCAGTTCGCGGCCAGGCGGGCGGCGGGTGCGCTGGCCGGCGTGGCCCCGGCGGGCACGGCGTTCACGGCCTGGCCCGGGCGCGCCTTCTGCTGCCCTTCGACGACCAGCCGGTCGCCGGCCTTCAGCCCGGTGGTCACGAGCCACTGGTCGCCGATGGCGCGCTCGGTGGTGATGGCGCGCGCTTCGAGCTTGCCSTCGGCGCCGACCACGAAGGCGAGCGGCTTGCCGGTGCTGTCGCGGCTGACCGCCGGCTGCGGCACCAGCACGGCCTGCTCGTTGACGCCTTCCTCGACGACGGCGCGCACGTACATGCCGGGCAGCAGCTCGCCGCCCGGGTTCGGGAACACGGCGCGCAAGGTGATCGCGCCGGTGCCCTGGTCGACGGTGACGTCGGAGAACTGCAGCTTGCCGGCGAGCGGGTAGGTGCTGCCGTCTTCGAGCAGCAGCTTGACGACGGCGGCGTTCGCGCCACCCGCCTTCAGCTCGCCGCGGGCCAGCGCGTGCCGCAGCCGCAGCACCGCGCTGCTCTGCTGGGTGACGTCGACGTAGATCGGGTCCATCTGCTGCACCGTCGACAGCGTGCCCGCCTGGTTGGCCGTGACCAGCGCGCCGGGCGTCACCGACGACTTGCCGATGCGCCCGGTGATCGGCGACACGACACGCGTGTACGCGAGGTTGATGCGCGCCGTCTCGACCGCGGCCCGGGCCGAGGCCACGTCCGCTTCGCCCTGCTGCAGCGCGGCCGATGCGTCATCGTGGTCCTGCTGGCTGACGGCCTGGATGGTGACGAGCTCGTCGTAGCGCTGCGACTTGAGCCGTGTCGAGCGGAGAGTCGCCTCGCTCTTGGCGAGGGCTGCACGTGCGCTGTCGTAGCTGGCCTGGTAGCTCGCCGCATCGATCTGGTAGAGCGCCTGGCCGGCCTTGACGAGGCTGCCTTCGTCGAACTGGCGGGCCTGGATCAGGCCGGTGACCTGCGGGCGCACTTCGGCGATCTGGAACGGCACGGTGCGGCCCGGCAGCTCGGTGCCGAGCACCACGCGCTGCGGCTGCACGACCTGCACGCCGACCTGCGGCGGGCCCGACGGCCCGGCCGGCGGGCCGTGCGGAGGATCCCCGCACGCTGAAAGCAGTGCCGACACCAGGGCGAGCATCGCGGTGCCGCCGGTCAGGGAATGGTTCGAGAACATGGGACAGGACTCCTCTATAAACATACTCACAAGTTCAGTATAAGCTTTGCCGTACCATTGG
>NZ_JBFUFP010000343.1:0-5102 GCF_056403375.1 Rhizobacter sp. P2_H2 | reverse complement strand
CCTGGAAGATCTCCAGCTGCCCGCGCATCCAGGCGTCGCCGACCAGCGTATTGAGGGGGACCACCACTTCCACGACGAAGCGGGCGAGGCCCAGGCTCAGCTGGGCCTGCGTCAGCAGGCGTCGCAAGGCAGCCAGGTCATGGGCACGAACGAGTTCGAGGTACTGGATCAAGGCCGGCGCGACCGGTTCGACGGGGCGGGCTGCGGCGGCGCGGCGCACCGGTTCGGGGCTGCTCTCGCTGAGCCGGCGCAACTCGTCGATCGGCATGCCGACGACCCGGCCGGGCCGGTGCCCGCCATCCATCAGCCGGCGCACGATGCGCAGTTTCTCGACCTGGTCGAGCGGATACGAGCGCTCGCCGAGCGCATCGCGCTGCGGCAGCGGAAAACCGTAGCGGCGCTCCCAGACCCGCAAGGTGTCCTTGCTGAGCCCGGTGTCGCGCTCGACGGCGGAGATCGACAGGGTCGGGGCTTTCATCGTGGCGCGCCCGGGTTGACAAGCGGCCCGCGCAGTTCAACATCGTCCAGGGCAAACCCGGACAATGACGACAAAATTGAGCGATTCGTTGACATCGACACCCATCCTGACTTGAACGAGCCCACCCGCATGATCCGCTTCCGCCACTTCCGCCACTTCCGCCACTTCCGACTTCCCCTCGCACTCGCCTGGACCGTGCTCGCCGGCGCGCTGCTGGCACCCGTTGCCGCCTCGGCGGCCCCGGCCTGCCCGGCCTTGCTGGACCGGCAGGCGCTGCGCCTGCAGGACGAGAAGCCGCAGAACCTGTGCCAGTACGCCGGCCAGGTCGTCGTGATCGTCAACACCGCGAGCTTCTGCGGCTTCACGCCCCAGTACAAGGGCCTGGAGGCGCTGTACCAGCGCTACCGCGACCGCGGCCTGGTCGTGCTGGGATTCCCGTCCAATGATTTCGGCGCGCAGGAGCCGGGCTCAAGCAAGGACATCGCCGACTTCTGCGAAAACACCTTCGGCGTGAAATTTCCGATGTTCACGAAGACCCGCGTGGCCGAGTCTGGCGGCGCGCAGGTCGATCCGCTGTACGTGGAACTGCGCAGGCGGACCGGCGCCGCGCCGAAGTGGAACTTCCACAAGTACGTGGTCTCGCGCGACGGCAGCGCGGTGCAGAGCTTCGCCAGCACGGTCGAGCCCGATGACGCGGCCTTCGTGCGCGAGATCGAGCGCCAACTCGGCGCGAAGTGATGGGCCGGGCACGCCGCTTCGATGTCACCGGCCGCGCCGACGCCCGGCGCCGGGTCACATCGGGACATGTTTTTTTTCGGTGAATGACGGAACTCACGGGAACACTGGGCGTCTCATCCCTCCAGAGACGCGCCGGGGCGCATGCCTGCGGCACGTCTCTGGATCCGGTTCTTGCGTTGCACAGCCGGCCTGCTCCGCAGGCTGAAATCCCGAGGCGGTTCTCCTCCTCCCTCCTCCCTCCCTCCTTCGCCGCGGGGCGCTGTGCAGCGGTTTTTATTCCCGGCCCGGGCCCGTGTGCCCCGGCCGCCTCGACCTTCCTGGTCGACGGGGCCTGAGCGGCTTGATCAGGTAGCGCCCGTGGATCCGGCTCCGCCGGGCCACCCGGCGCGCGCCCTCGAGGGGGCGCGCGGCGCCTCGGGGGCGGGGGTCATCAAAGCCAGCCCTTGCGCCTGAAGTACCAGAACGGGGCGATCACGCTGAGCACCATCAGCACCAGCGCGTACGGGTAGCCGAGCGACCAGTCGAGCTCCGGCATCGCCTTGAAGTTCATCCCGTAGATGCTCGCGATCAGTGTCGGCGGCAGCAGCGCGACGCTCGCCACCGAGAACAGCTTGATGATCTTGTTCTGGTTGATGTTGATGAAGCCGACCGTCGCGTCCATCAGGAAGTTGATCTTGTCGAACAGGAACGCGGTGTGGCTGTCCAGCGAATCGATGTCGCGCAGGATCTGGCGCGATTCCTCGAACTGCTCGGCGTTCAGCATGCGGCTGCGCATCATGAAGCTCACCGCGCGCCGCGTGTCCATCACGTTGCGGCGGATGCGGCCGTTCAGGTCTTCCTCGCGCGCGATCGCGGCCAGCACCAGCGCGGCGTCGCTGTCGGTGATCTCCTTCTTCAGCACGCGCGCGCCGACCGCCTCCAGGCTGTCGTAGATGCCTTCGAGCGCATCGGCGCTGTACTCGGCATCGGCGTCGTAGAGCTTCAGCAGCACGTCCTTCGCGTCCTCGATCAGGGCCGGGATGCGGCGCGCCCGCAGGCGCAGCAGCCGGAACACCGGCAGGTCTTCGCCGTGGATCGAGAACAGCACCTTGTTGTGCAGGATGAAGGCGACCCGCACGTTGCGCGGGGTCTGGTCGTCATCGATCAGGAAGTCGGAGCGGATGTGCAGCTCGCCGTTGTCTTCTTCGTAGAAGCGGGCCGATTCCTCCAGGTCGTCGTCGACCACGTCCTCGGGGATGGTGACGCCGAAGTGCTCGGCGATCCAGCTCTTTTCCTCGGGGGTGGGCGCTTCGAGGTCGACCCACACCGGCGTCACGTGGGCCAGCGTGTCGGCGCTCGCGATCTCTTCCTGAAACAGCCGGCCGTTGACCAGCGTGAACACATTCAGCATGCAAGGGCTCCGGCAGACGTTCAGGTCAACGGCGGATTATCACATCGCTGAAAACGTCGACCTTCTCACGCCTGCCGCGCCGCGTCCAGCACGGGGCGCCGATACCAGGGTTTTGCGGGTGTCTTTAGCTTGTCACACCCCGCGTGCAGGTGCACACTGGTTTCAACGACCTCCCGGTCCACCCTCTCCTCACGCATCGCCTCATGCCGTTCACGGCGACCCCCTCCCAGCTTCCCCCCCACCTCTGCGAAAGGAGATCTCATGAATTTGACGATCAGCGGACACCACCTCGAGGTGACGCCAGCACTCCGTGAGTATGTGCTCACAAAGCTGGATCGGATCACGCGTCATTTTGACCAGGTGGTGGATATCAACGTACTGCTATCCGTCGAGAAGCTGAAGGAGAAGGAACGCAGGCAAAAGGCTGAAGTCACGCTGCATGTGAAGGGAAAGGACATCTTCGTCGAGAACTGCCACGAGGACCTCTACGCCGCCATCGACCAGCTGATGGACAAGCTGGACCGGCAGGTCTGCCGCCACAAGGACAAGCTGCAGGACCACCACCATGTGGCTGCCAAGCGGATCGATGCGACCTTGTGAATCCGCCACCCGCGGTGAAATCCGCGGATGCGACCGTCGAGCGGCCTGCGGGCCGCTTTTTCTTTCGGCCGGCGCAGGTGCCGGTTGGGTTTCTGCAAGGTTTCGCCCGCACTTGGTGCGCCGACCCCCTCGAACCGGGTCGGTACGTTGCTGCAATGCAGCGTCGCGTGCAGAATTTGGCCTTCGGCGGGGCAGTCCGACGTTGCGCCGTCAACCCGGTTTCTATAATTTCCCGTTAAGACTGACACGGCATACCGCCGTGGCACATCGCCGAATGAATGCCTCCATCCGAGGCCAGAAGTGACCCGCCGATGAATCGACTCGCCGCCATTCTCCCCGTGACCAACGTCCTGATCGACGTGGAGGCCACCAGCAAGAAGCGTGCGTTCGAGCATGCGGGCCTGCTGTTCGAAAACCAGCACGCCATTGCGCGTGCCACGGTCACCGACAACCTGTTCGCCCGCGAGCGCCTCGGTTCCACCGGGCTGGGCCATGGGGYTGCAATTCCGCACGGCCGCATCAAGGGCCTGAAGAATCCGCTGGCCGCCGTGGTGCGCGTGCAGCAGCCGATTCCGTTCGATGCACCCGATGACGAGCCGGTCAGCCTGCTGATCTTCCTGCTGGTGCCCGAGGCTGCCACGCAGCGCCATCTCGAGATCCTCTCCGAGATCGCCGAGATGCTCAGCGAGCGCGAGCTGCGTGAGCGCCTGAAGAGCGAGGCTCCGGCCGCACGCGTGCATGAGCTGATCTCCAATTGGGAACCGCTGAAGTCGGTGGCATGACCCCGTCGGCGGGGTTCGGCGGGGCTGGCGCGTGAAACCGTCGGTCATCAGTGCGGAGGCGCTGTTCGAGGAGCACCGCCCGGCGCTGCGCTGGGAATGGATTGCCGGACATGCCCATCCGGAGCGCCGCTTCGACGAGGCGGCGGTGCGCAACGCGCAATCGGCGGCCGACCTGGTCGGCTACCTGAACTACATCCACCCGTACCGCGTGCAGATCGTCGGGCGGCGCGAGGTCGCCTACCTGCAGGATGCGTCGCTCGAGGACCAGGAGCGTCGCATCCAGCGCATCGTGACGCTGGAGCCGCCGGTGGTGATCGTCGCCGACAAGCAGGTGCCGCCGAACCGGCTGGTCGCGTTGTGCGACCGTGCCGATATCCCGTTGTTCGTCACCGACGAATCGGCCGGCCATGTGATCGACGTGGTGCGCGGCTACCTGAGCCAGCTGTTTGCCGAGCGCACGACGCGGCACGGCGTGTTCATGGACATTCTCGGCGTCGGCGTGCTGCTGACCGGCGAATCGGGCCTGGGCAAGAGCGAGCTGGGGCTGGAGCTGATCTCGCGCGGGCACGGGCTGGTGGCCGATGATGCGGTCGACCTGTTCCGCATTTCGCAGACGGCGCTCGAGGGGCGTTGCCCGGAGCTGCTGATGAACCTGCTGGAGGTGCGCGGCATCGGCCTGTTGGACATCAAGGCGATCTTCGGCGAGACCGCGGTGCGCCGGAAGATGCGGCTGAAGCTGATCGTGCACCTGGTGCGCAAGGAGACGCTGGACCGTGATTTCGAGCGCCTGCCTTACGAGCCGCTGAACGAGGACATCCTCAACGTGCCGGTGCGCAAGGTGGTGATCGCGGTGGATGCGGGGCGCAACCTGGCCGTGCTGGTCGAGGCGGCGGTGCGCAACACGATTCTCCAGCTGCGCGGCATCGACACGTATCGCGAATTCATCGAGCGGCATCAGCGGGCGATGCAGAACCCAGACATGGAGTGAGGTTGCCCTGCCCGGGCGGGGGGCCGGACGMTGCGCTGTACGAGCAGGTTTCGCCCTGCCGGGCGAGTCACTTTCATTTGTCTTGCCAAATGAAAGTAACCAAAGCAAAGGCGCTTTGAAAACCAT
>NZ_JBFUFP010000342.1:0-5103 GCF_056403375.1 Rhizobacter sp. P2_H2 | reverse complement strand
CGATGCAGCCGGCCGGCGTGGCCCACATCTTCGAAGGGGCGCCACCCGAGTTCCTGAAGGCCTTCGGTGCGGATCGCGCCGCGATGACCGCCGGCATGCGCCGCGTGACCACCGCCGATGCCGCCGTGCAACTGCAGAGCTACTTCAGTTGGCTCGAATCGCAGGTGGCCGATGGCCGGCCGTTCTTGATGGGCGCGCAGCCCTGCATCGCGGATTTCTCGGTCGCGCAATCGCTGTGGTACGTGCGCCGCGCGCCGCCCGTCGCGACCATCCTCGCGCCGTTCCAGAAGCTGATCGGCTGGTACGAGCGGGTCGCGGCGTTCGGGCACGGCACGGTCGAGAAGATGACGAGTGCCGACGCGCTCGACATCGCCGCGCGCACCACCGGGCACGTGCCGACGAAGGTGGAGCCCGGCCTCGGCTTCGACGCCGGTACGGCCGTCACCGTGATGCCCACCGATTACGCGCCCGATCCGGTGGCCGGCGCGCTGGTCGGGCTCACGGCGCACGAGGTCGTCATCGAGCGGCGCGACGAGCGCGGCGGGCTGCTGCACGTGCATTTCCCACGCATCGGCTACCAGGTCAAGAAGGTTTCAACGGAGACGACATGAAGAACTTCAAGGGTGGCACCGCCGTCATCACCGGCGCGGGTTCGGGGTTCGGGCTCGAGGCTTCGCGCATCGCCGCGCGATTGGGCATGAACGTCGTGATGGCCGACGTGCAGCAGGACGCGCTCGATGCCGCGGCGGCCGAGATCCGCAGCCTCGGCGCGCAGGTGCTCGCGCAGCGGATCGATGTCGCGAAGGCGGCCGAGGTCGAGGCGCTGGGCGCGGCCACCTTCGAGCGCTTCGGCGCGCCGAACTTCGTCTTCAACAACGCCGGCGTCGGGGCCGGCGGGCTGATCTGGGAACACACGCTGAAGGACTGGGAGTGGGTCGTCGGCGTCAACCTGATGGGCGTCGCGCACGGCGTGCGGGTCTTCACGCCGATGATGCTGGAGGCTGCAGGGAAAGATCCCGCGTGGCGCGGCCACATCGTCAACACCGCGTCGATGGCCGGCATGGTGTGCGCACCCAACATGGGCGTCTACAACGTGACCAAGCATGCGGTCGTTGCGCTCAGCGAGACGCTCTACCAGGACCTGCGCCTCGTCACCGACCAGGTGAGCGCCTCGGTGCTGTGCCCGTTCTTCGTGCCCACCGGCATCCACCAGAGCCATCGCAACCGGCCGGCCGACCTGCGCGACGGCGCCGTGAAGCCCACGAAGAGCCAGCTGATCGCGCAGGCGATGAGCAACAAGGCGGTGACCAGCGGCAAGCTCAGCGCCGCCGACGTGGCGCAGATGGTGTTCGATGCGATTGCCAATGACCGCTTCTACATCTTCRGCCACCCGAAGAGCCTCGCCAGCGTGCAGACGCGGCTCGAGGACATCATGACGCCGCGCAACCCGACCGATCCGTTCGCGCAGAAGCCGGAGCTGGGTGAGGAACTGAAGGCGGCACTGCGTACGGCATAACTCGTCATACAACTGATCCATCGCGATCCCCGATACCCAGGGCTAACCCGCATGGCAGCGGGCACATCGGTCTCCTCATAATGCGGCCCGTTTCGCAGTTGTACGATGACGTACGACATCCGATCCGGCCTCATGACCCCCTGAAGGAGACGACGATGATGAAGATCAAGACCATGCTTGGCGTGCTGGCCGGCAGCCTGGCGCTGTGCGCCTGTTCGGTGATGCCCGCCGGCAGCGGTGGCGCGAACGATTCAGCCGTGGCCGCGGCCGAGAAGCTGCGCGTCGCGATGGTCGACCCCGACCAGGCGGTGCTGAGCGTGCTGGTGGCCGATGAGCTGAGCTACGGCCACTCGGGTGGCAGGATCGACACGAAGGCGAGCTTCATCGGCGACCTGGTGGCCGGTAACTCCGATTTCGTCAGCATCGACATCAGCGACCAGACGGTCAAGGTGGTGCAGGACGTCACGATCATCCGCCACACGCTGGTCGCCAAGACCAACGACCGCGGCGTGGCCGGCAACGTCAAGCTGCACGTGCTGCAGGTGTGGCAACGCCAGGGCGGCGCATGGAAGCTGCTGGCTCGCCAGGCGGTGCGGCCGCCGGCGTGATGCGAGGGGTTGGCCTGCGGCGTGTGTCATGCCGCAGGTCGGCCCTTTGGCAGATCAAGGCTCGAACGCCTCGATCTGCATCTCAGGCACTGCATGGAAGTGCTTGCGATTGCCGGTCAGCAGCACGGCCTGATGTTCGACCGCGGTCGCCGCGATGAGCGCATCAGCCAGCCGCAGACCATGCGACAACGCCATCGCTTCGACAAGTTCTGTCGCGCGCTGCGAGATGGCCGGTGTCAGCGGGACGATTTCCGTGCGTCTCGCGGCCAGGCTTTTCTTCAGCTGCAGCAGCTCTCGCTTGTTTCGGCAACCCTGGGCGAGCTCGATGTACGTCACCACCGACATGCGCCATGGGCGAATATGGCCCAGACGCCGGGCCGCGCCGACATGACCACGCGTGTGCCACACCAGCACATCTGAATCGATCAGCATCGGCAACCTCAGTCGTTGCGTGGCGTGCCGTCCGCGTTGAAACGCGAGGCACGAATCGATCGGATGTAGCCCTCGACATCTTTCATGTCTTCGCGATCACGCCACATGCCGAACAGCGGGTCGTCGGTGGGCGTGTCCGAAGTGTCTGTCTGCTGCGATATGTYGGCTTCAGCCTCAATGTGCACGGTGACCAACCCGCTTCCAGTTGGCGTCAATTGAGCACGCCACTGCGCCGGGAGTTCGGCAACGGGAACATGTTTGATGACGACGGGATTCATGGAGGTCCTCGCATCGAGTTGCATTCGCGGCGCACCGCGGCGCTCTGACTGGCACTCGACCTTACCACCGGTGTGGGACGGGTTGAGGGTTGCCACGGATGGATTGATCTGGGCGTTCGAGAAGTTGGTGTTGTCGCGCATGAGCTTGAGGGGAAGTGTTCTCCGAGTCTCGATGTCGAAAGTCGAGGCTTGAAGGAGAAGCCCCTTACGCCGACGCGCCTTCGCGCATCGATCAGGGTCGCGCCTCGACCCCAGGGCCCATCCGTTGATCGACCCATTTCAGGCCGGCCTGCCGCGCGTGCAGGGCGGCCTGTTCCGCTTCCGGGAACACCGTCGAGCCCACGTCGACGCTGAACTGGTCGCGGTGCGCGCCGAAGCTGTGGACCACCTGCAGCCGCGCGTTGAAGCCGCCACCGGCGGAGGGGCGCGGCGTGAAGTCGAGGTCGTGGCCGCGGTAGGTTTCGTGGAAGGCTTCAGGCATCGGCGGCCCCGCCTTCCCGCGCCGACAACTCCTTCGCGACCCGCCGCTCCGACAGCATCTTCGTGCCGCCGAGCCAGAACTCGTGGGCCGCGCCGCGCGCGTCGTGCTGCAGGCGCACCGTCTCGCCATGGTTGCCGAAGGCACCGGCCAGCGTGATGCGGCCGCGGTTGCGGCTGTCGGGCACGAACTCGGTGGCGTCGAGCATCGGATTGGCGAGGGCCGGGTTCGCGACCAGCACCTTGCCGTCCATCGGCAGCAGGTCGCTCGCCCCCCACAGCGTCCACCAGCGACCCGACCAGGCGGCTGCGCGCTTCGACGGCGCACCGTGCACCGCATGCGCACGCAGCACCTGCAGCGCGCCATCGACCCACAGGTTCGACATGCCGTCGGCCGCGTTGGTCAGCACCGTGACCGTGAGGCCCTGCGCCGGCACGCAGGCGGTGCGCGTCAGCGTGCCCTGGAAGCCGCCGGTGTGGCCGAACCATTCCCAGTCCGCCACCGAACCGCACATCGTGCCCAGGCCGTAGCTGCGGTTGAGGCTGGAATACGGGTCGGGCCACTGCCGGTGCCACATCAGGCGGCGGCTCGCCTTGCCGATCACGCCGCGCTTCGCCTGCGGCGACAGGCTGCCGAAGAAGCGCGCCAGGTCGCCCGCGGTGCTGACGAAGCCGGTGGCCGAGGCCAGTGCGTTCGTCGGGTTGTCGCCGGTGATCACCACGCGGCGGCCCAGCGGCCACTTCGCGCTGTGGCCGTTGGCGAAGGGCAGGGCATCGTCGATCGGTGCATCGGGCGAGGTGGCTGCAAGGCCGGCCGGTGCGATGACCTCGCGCCGCATCCAGTCGACATAAGGTTCGCCGGTGACGGCTTCGATCGCGAGGCCCAGCAGCCCATAGCCGTGGTTCGAATACTTCAACCGGGTGCTGGCATCGATCACCAGCCCGCCGGCCAGGTCGGCGCGCAGCGCGGCCTCGTCGAGAAAGGTGCGCCTGTCCTGCCATTGACCGGCGTCGGTGCCGTCGCGCACCAGGCCTGCGGTGTGCGACAGCAGCTGTGCCAGCGTGGTGGCGGCCACGTCGCGGTGCAGGCCGCCCACGTGCCGGCCGATGCGGTCGTCGAGCTGCAGGCGCCCGGCCTCGCGCAGCTTCATGATCGCGACCGTGGTGAAGGTCTTCGAGTGCGAGGCCACGCGGAAGCGGTGCTGCGGCGTGAGCGCCGTGCCCTGCGCGAGGTTCGCGTACCCGAAGGCGTGTTCGAGCACCAGCTTGCCGTCGTGCGCCACCGCGATCGCACAGCCCGGCTGCTCGCTGACGCGCATCTGGTGTTCCAGCCAGCGAGGCAGGTAGTCCAGCGCTGCACCCAACCATCGTTTCATCGGATTCCCTTGTTCATGAGGCACACCCCGCATCCTTCAGCATCTTCAAGGTCGCCGCATCCGGCACCCCCGCCGCATCGATCCGCGGCACCCACACCGCGGGCGCCGACAACTGCTGCGCATCCATCGGCTCGATCGCGATCTGCTCCGGCTTGATCGCGAGACCCAGCGGCTGCGCCAGCGAGATCAGCAGCGACTTCAGCTCCTTGTCGGCCGCGTCCTTCATCTGCGCATGCGTGGCCGGCGTGCGCAGCCGGTCGTGGGCCTGGCTCAGCGCGAGCGCGGTGGCGTAGACCAGCACCTCGTTCTGCCGCGCGTACTCGTCGACGAACACGCCTTTCTCGACCGTCTCGAAGCGGAAGCTCTGCGTCGCCACCGACGGGCAGCCCACCAGCTGCACCGGCGGCGCCTTGAAC
>NZ_JBFUFP010000341.1:0-5108 GCF_056403375.1 Rhizobacter sp. P2_H2 | reverse complement strand
GCGCGACCCGATGCAGCCGCCGGCCGCGGCCGTGCCGGCCGCGAGCGCCGACGCGCCCCGCGACGCCGCGGACGAGTCGCCTCATCACATCACCGTGGTCGGCACCACCCGCCATGTGGTGCACCGGGGCCGCCGGCTGTCGGTGGGCGACCTGCTGGGCGGCAGCCGCATCGAGCGCATCGATGACGACGCCGTCTGGCTGCGCGACGCGCAAGGGCTGCGCCGCGCACCGCTGTATCCCGGCGTCATCCGCCGCCCCACCGCCACCTCGATCCCCACCTCCTCGCCGCCTCAGGCACCGAATCGACCGCCCGCAAAGGATCTCCCACCATGAACCCGTCCCCTGCAGTACTGCGGCAGCGCCGCACGGGCCCGCGTTGGGCGACCCTGCTGTCCGGCTTCGCCACCGCCATCGCACTCTCCGGCTGTGCCGACCAACCGCTGCGCACCGCCAGCCCGAACGCCAGCCTGCAGGCCGAGCTGGCGGCCGCACTGGCGCAGCGCCCGCCTTCGACCGCGGTCTCGACGCCCGACACACCGGTGCCGCCAGCACCACCGGCCCGACCCGCGGCACCRCTGCCGCCACCCGAAGCCCGCTTCGACCTGATCGTCAATGGCGCCCAGGTGCGCGACGTCTTCCTGTCGCTGGTCACCGATTCGCGCTACAGCATGCTGATGCACCCCGATGTGGGCGGCACGATCTCGGTGACGCTGAAGGGCGTGACGATGCGCGAGGCGCTCGAATCGCTGCGCGAGGTCTATGGCTACGACTACAGGATCGACGGCCGGCGCGTCACGGTGTTCCCACCGACGCTGCAGACGCGCATCTTCATGGTGAACTACCTGCACACGCAGCGCAGCGGGCGCAGCGACATGCGCATCAGCTCGGGCGCCCCGCCGGCGAACGGCGATGGCAGCAGCGGCACCGGCAACGGCAACAGCGGCGGCACCGCGTCGAACGGCAGCCGTTCGCGCGGCAGCGACACCGAGGGCAGCCAGGTGTCGACCACCTCGAAGAGCGACTTCTGGACCGAGACCACCGAGGCGCTGCGCGCGATGGTCGGTACGGCGGCCGGCCGCAACGTGATCGCGAGCCCGCAGTCCGGCACGATCGCCGTGCGTGCGATGCCCGACGAATTGCGCCAGATCGAGTCCTTCCTGCGCAGCACGCGGCTGTCGATCGAGCGCCAGGTGATGCTCGAGGCGAAGATCATCGAGGTCGAGCTGCGCGACGGCTTCCAGAGCGGCATCGACTGGTCGGTGCTGCGCAGCCGCTTCTCGATCGGCCAGAGCAGCGGCAGCGCCGGCAATGCGCTGGTCGGCAACGGCAACGGCCTGCCGACACTCGCCAGCGGCACCACGGCGGCGCTGGCCGATGTCGTCGGCCTGCCGATCTCCGGCAGCGGTGCGAGCGGCCTGGCGCTCGCGAGCGGCGGCTTCCAGTCGATCCTCGGCTTCCTCGAGACGCACGGCGACGTGCAAATCCTGTCGAGCCCGCGCGTCGCGACGCTGAACAACCAGAAGGCAGTGCTGAAGGTGGGCACCGACGACTACTTCGTCACCAACGTGTCGGGCGGCAGCATCACCACCGGCACCTCCACCAGCACCGGCACGACGACGATGCCGACGCTGACGCTCACGCCGTTCTTCTCGGGCATCGCGCTCGACGTGACCCCGCAGATCGACGAGGCCGGCATGGTCACGCTGCACGTGCATCCGTCGGTGACCTCGGTGGTCGAGAAGACCAAGCAGATCGATCTCGGCACCATCGGCAACTACCGGTTGCCGCTGGCCTCCAGCAGCGTCAACGAGACCGACACGGTGGTGCGCATCCCCGACGGCGCGATCGTCGCGATCGGCGGGCTGATGCAGGTGGAGTCGTCGCGCCAGAGCTCGGGCCTGCCGGGTGCGAGCAGCAATGCGATCACCGGCACGCTGTTCAACAACCGGGTGAACGCCGGCCGCAAGAAGGAGCTGGTGGTGCTGATCAAGCCGACCATCATCCGCGGCCCCGAGGACTGGCTGCGCATCACCGAGCAGAGCCGCGCGGCGCTCGACGAGATCGAAGGCCAGCGCCGCGTGATCACGCTCGACGGTTCGACGAACAAGCCGGGCACACGTTGAGCCCACCCGTTGCGTTGGTTTGCAATGGTTTGCAATCCTGACGAGTGCCTCTCGCCGATCTGCATGCTCTCTCCAAAGTTGCTGGTCAGCATTCACCTGCCAGTCAAGCGAACCCAGGCAATCGGGCCTGTTCGCAAGACCCAGTCGTTCGAGGTGATTCCACCGGTCGGCGTCGCTGGCAACAACCGCCTTTCAAAGGAAGTCCCCATGAAGAAGCAAGCTGGTTTCACCCTCATCGAACTCACGATGGTCATCGTCATCCTGGGCGTGCTGGCCGTGACGGCGCTGCCGAAGTACATCGACATGAAGAAGGACGCGCAACAGGCGGCTCTCAACGCCATGGCCGGCAGCCTGAGTGCGGCCTCCGCCATCAACTACGCCGCCAAGAAGGCCGGCAACACGGCGGCTGTTCCTGTCGCGAACTGCTCGACGGTCTCCACCCTCCTGCAAGTTGCCATGCCGACCAACTACACCATCACGGCCGCAGCGGTGACGACCGATGCGACCGTGACATGCGTTCTCAAGGACTCGAACAACACTGCGCTGACAGACGCCAACTTCTCGGCCATCGGCACCTGAACCATGCGCGGCCGGCTTGTCGAAGCGGGCTTCACCCTGATCGAACTGGTCATGGTGATCGTCATCACCGGCACGCTGGCCGTCTTCGCCCTCCCCCGCCTGGTCGACACCAGTTCGTGGCGCCTGCGGGCCTTCAGCGACCAGCTGCAAGGCCAGTTGCACACCGCGCAGCGCCTCTCGCTGACCCAGCGCCGCCCGGTGATCGCGACGATCACCGCCACCGGCGCGAGCTTCGCCTACGTCAGCGGCAGCACCCTCGCCGCGCTGCCCTGCCCATCGGCCGTCGCGAACTGCATCGCCGGATCCGGCACGCGCACCATCACCTTCAACGCCGGCAACTCCGGCCAGGCCCTCACCTCCACCGGGGCGGCGCTGACCGTCACCGTGAGCGGTGACGGCTACACCAGCGCCTTCACGGTCGAGAACGACACCGGCGCGCTGCACTGAGTCTTCGGCACGTCGCAGCCCGCGGGACAAGCCCTGTCCCGCCCGAGCGGGTTTCACCTGAGTTTTCGCGCCTCGGCGAAGTGGCTACATTGCCTTCCCGGTCTCGACTCGGGACCTGCATGAAGGAGACCCGGCCATGGCGTTCATCCTCACCCGTTCTTTGCAGCACGCCTTGCTGCTCGGCCTCGGACTCGGCTTCAGCGCCACCGCGCTCGCCGCGCCGCCCAAGGTCGTGACCACCGCGAACTCCGACCCGCAGTGCTTCGCGCCGTGGAGCACCACGACCAAGCTGTTCCAGTACCCGGCCAAGAAGGGCCCGTACCGCGTCGCGCTCGCCAACGGCTACATCGCCAACACCTGGCGCATCCAGATGATCAAGACGGCCAAGGCCTATGCGGCGCAGCCCGAGGTGGCGGCGAAGCTGAAGGAGTACAAGGTCGTCTCGACCGGCGAAGACGTGGCCGCGCAGATCGCCGCGATCAACAACTTCATCGACTCGGGCTTCGACGCGATCGTCGTCAACGCGCAGAACCCTGCCGCCTTCAAGCCGGTGATCAAGCGCGCGAACGATGCCGGCGTGGTGCTGGTCGCGTTCGACAACATCCTCGACACCGAGGAGGSGATCAACGTCAACGTCGACCAGAAGGGCCTGGGCACCTACTGGGGCCAGTGGCTGATCAAGAACACCCCCAACGGCGGCAAGGTGCTGGAGGTGCGCGGCGTGTCGGGCACCTCGGTCGATCGCGACCGGCACGACGGCATCCAGGAAGCGCTGAAGGCCTCCGGCAAGAAGTGGGAGACCATCGAGGTGATCGGCAAGTGGGACGACCCCACGTCGCAGAAGGTCACGGCCGATGCGATCGCGGTGCACAAGAAGTTCGACGCGATCACCGCGCAGGGCGGTGACACCGGCGTCGTGCAGGCGATGCTCGACGCCAAGCACCCGATGGTGCCGTTCGCCGGCGAGACCGAGAACGGCTTCCGCAAGTTCTGCGCGAAGTACGCCGGGCAGGGGCTGAAGTGCGCCTCGGGCGGCACCGGTCCGGCACAGGTGGCGGTCGCGATCAAGGTGGCGATCGCGGCGCTCGAGGGCAAGGTGCTGCCGCAGTCGATCAAGCTGCCGCTGTCGACGGTGGAGGAACCGGGCTTCAAGGACGGCGCCAACTTCTACGCGACGCAGTCCGACAACTTCTTCGTCGGCAACGCGTTCCCGACCTGCGGCATCAATTTCACGGCCCAGGAGATCATGGGCCAGTCCGAAACGAATAAGTAAGCGCCCCCCAGTCGCTGCGCGCTCCTGCCCCCAAGGGGCGCCACCCTGCGGCCGGGCAAAGCCGGTTCCGCGGGCGTTGCTTGATCAGGTCCTTTGCCAATGAGCCTTCTTGAGATTCAGGCGATCAGCAAGCGTTACGGGGGAGTGCACGCGCTGCAATCGGCCGACCTGCGCGTCGAGGCCGGCCGCATCCACGCGATCCTCGGCGAGAACGGGGCCGGCAAATCGACGCTGATCAAGCTGATCGCCGGCGTCGTCGCGCCCGACGAAGGCCGCATGCTGCTCGACGGCCAGCCGGTCACGTTCGCATCGCCCGCAGCGGCCAACACCGCCGGCATCACCTGCGTGTTCCAGGAGCTGTCGCTGATCCCCGACCTCTCGGTGGCCGACAACCTCTTCATCAGCCAGCCGCCGCGTCATTTCGGCCGCTTCGGCCTGATCGACCGCCGCACGCAGCGCCGCCAGGCCGAAGCGGCGCTCGCGCGCGCTGGTGCCGCCGACATCCACCCGCTCGCGCTGGTGAAGGACCTCTCGCTGTCGCGCCGGCAGATGGTCGAGATCGCGAAGGCGCTGGCGCGCCGGCCGCGGCTGCTGATCCTCGACGAGGCCACGTCGGCGCTGACCGCCGCCGATGTCGGGCGGGTCTACGCGGTGCTGAAGCAGCTGCGCGCCGACGGGCTCGCGC
>NZ_JBFUFP010000340.1:0-5135 GCF_056403375.1 Rhizobacter sp. P2_H2 | reverse complement strand
GATCACCACCGGCAGGTCGGCGCGGATGTCGCGCAGCGCCAGCGCCACGTCGAGGCCGGAGTAGCCCGGCATGTTGAAGTCGGTGATCACCAGGTCGAAGGCCAGCGGCCGCACGGCGACCGCCGCGACCGCCTCGTGCCCGTCGCGGAACGCAGTGACCCGGTAGCCGGCCTGCAGCAGCAGCCGCTCCACCATCAGCACGATCACCTCGTCGTCGTCGACGTAGGCCACGTGCTGGCCGGCCCCCTGCAGCGCGCCGGGCGCGGTGACCGGCAGGGCTTCCTCGACCGGCTCCGGCTCGGCGGCCGGCAGGTAGAGGTGCATCGTCGTGCCGCGCCCGGGCGCGCTGTCGACGCGGATCGCGCCGTGGTGCGCCGCGACGATGCCGTGCACCACCGACAGCCCGAGCCCGGTGCCCTGCCCGGTCGGCTTGGTCGTGAAGAACGGCTCGAAGATGCGCGCCTGCGTGGCCGCATCCATCCCGACGCCCTGGTCCTGCACCCACAGGTGGGCATGGTGCCCGGCGGCCAGTGGCGGCGTGGTGCCCATGGCGCGCTCGTCGCCCGACACCACCTCGTACGCCGCCAGCCCGACCTCGATGCGCCCCGGCCGCCCCTGCAGCGCATGCCAGGCGTTGGTGCACAGGTTCATCAGCACCTGCTGCACCTGGGTGCCGTCGGCGTTGACGTGCAGCGTCGGCGCCGCCAGGCGGCACTCCAGCGACACCACCGCCGGCAGCGTGGAACGCAGCAGCCGCACCGATTCCTCCACCAACGGCTGCAGCGGCTGGTTGACCAGCGCCTGCGGCTGGCGGCGGCCGAACGCGAGGATCTGCTGCACCAGGTCGCGGGCGCGCACGCTGGCCTTGTGGATCTGCTCCAGGCTCGCGAGCGCGGGGTGGCCGGCGCCGATGTCCTCGCGCGCCAGCGCGACATTGCCGAGGATCGCCGCGAGGATGTTGTTGAAGTCATGCGCGATGCCGCCGGCCAGCGTGCCGATCGACTCGATGCGCTGCGATTCGCGCAGCTGCGCCTCGAGCGAGCGGCGCTCGCGGTCGCTGCGCCACAGCCGGCGGATCATCACCACCATCAGCAGGTGCAGCAGCAGCCAGGCCAGCGCGGTGAACAACGCGAGGCGCCGCCAGCTGGCGAGCACGTCGTCGTGGCTGAGTGCCACCGTCAGGAAGAACGGGTAGCCCTTCACGACCACCGTGCCCGAGATGCGCCGCACGCCGTCGGTGAAGGCGACGTACTCGTTCACCGCCTCCGGCTGCCCCGCCTTGACCGCGCGCAGGATCGGCTGGTCGGGCGGCATCGGCTTGTTGACCTCGGCATCGATCTGCGGCCAGCGCAGCACCAGATTCCCGGCCTCGGTGCGGCGCAGGAACACCGTGCCGTTGCGGCCGATGTCGAGCTTGCGGAACTGCTGCTGGAAGTAGGTGAGGTCAAGCGGCGCCAGCGCGGCACCGACGAACCGGCCCTGCGCGTCGCGCACCGGACGCGTCATCACGATGGTCGGGCGCTGGCTGACGCGGCCGGTCACCACGTCGGTGAACAGCAGGCCGGCCTGCGGGTCGCGCTGGTAGGCCTTGAAGAACGAGCGATCGGCATAGTTCGCCATCGGTGTGCTGGCCGACGAGGTCACGTAGCGCTGGTCGCCGCGGGCGTCGATGATGCGCAGCGCGATCAGCTCGTCGAAATCGCGCAGCATCGCATCGAGTTCGCCGTTGACCTGCCGGGCGTGGGCGAGTTCGCCCTGCGGCGCGAGCGCCTCGGGCGGCACCGTCTGCGTCAGCGCGCGAAGCACGGCATCGGTGCGGCGGAAGGTGCCGTCCATGCGCACCTCCAGCGTGCGCGCGTAGTTCAGCGCGGTGGTCTGGGCGGACTGGATGGCGTCCTGCCGCGCCACCCACAGCAGCCAGCCGATCAGCAGCGAGGCAGCCAGCGTTGCACCGGCCAGCAGGGCCGCGAACTTGCGGCGCGGAGGCAGGACGGCGGGCGCCGGCGGGGATGTGGCCATGGGAAGGTCTTTTAGCCCGGCGTGGCGGGCGGCGCAATCGGGGGCGCCGAGCGTGCACCCAGGCGTGAAATCCTCGCGCAAGTGCCTCAATGCCCATCCCCGGATGCCGATATCTTGCCCAGGTGGACAGTCCGTCAGGGGAGGCGCGTTGCCACCGTGAACCAGTGCACAAGTCCGGAAGTCGAGCGTGATCAAGAAAATTGCTGTCAGCGAGTTGCGCCTGGGCATGCATGTCCACGAGTTCTGCGGCTCGTGGATGGATCACCCGTTCTGGCGCTCGAAGTTCATCCTGAAATCCGACGCTGACTTCGAACGCATCAAGTCCGGCGGCGTCAAGGAGCTGTGGATCGACACCGGCAAGGGCCTGGATGTCGAAGGCTCGGCTGCCGTGGCGCAGGCCATCACGCAGGAATCGGTGGCCGACGAGGTCGAGCGCGAGCTGGAGTTCGTCGCGTCGATGCCGATGGAGTTCGACGCCCTCGACAGCGGCGACGCCGCGATGGCCAAGGCCGCCGCGCTGTACCGCCGCTCGGTGCCGAAGATCGCATCGATGTTCGGCGAGGCGCGCCTGGGCAAGGCGGTCGACGCCGGCCAGTGCGAGGAGCTGGTCGAGGAGATCTCCGAATCGGTGCTGCGCAACCCCGGCGCGCTGATCAGCGTCGCACGGCTCAAGCGCGCCGATGAATACACCTACATGCACTCGGTGGCCGTCTGCGCGCTGATGGTGTCGCTCGGCCGCCAGCTCGGCCTGCAGGGCGACCAGCTGAAGAAGGCCGGCCTGGCCGGCATGCTGCACGACCTGGGCAAGGCGGTGATGCCGCTCGAGGTGCTGAACAAGCCCGGCAAGCTCACCGATGCCGAGTTCGACATCATGAAGAGCCACCCCGAGCGCGGCCACGAGATGCTGCTCGAAGGCGGCAGCGCCGGCGCCGTGGTGCTCGACGTGTGCCTGCACCACCACGAGAAGGTCGACGGCAGCGGCTACCCGCACAAGCTGTCGGGCGAGCAGATCAGCCTGTTCGCGAAGATGGGCGCGGTGTGCGACGTGTACGACGCGATCACCTCGGTGCGCCCGTACAAGAGCGGCTGGGATCCGGGCGAGGCGCTGCGCCGCATGGCGCAGTGGAACGGCCACTTCGAGCCTCGCGTGTTCCAGGCCTTCGTCAAGACGGTGGGCATCTACCCGGTCGGCTCGCTGCTGCGCCTGCAGTCCGGCAAGCTCGCGGTGGTGACGGCACAGAACGCGCAGAACCTGCTCGCACCGAAGGTCAAGGCCTTCTTCAGCACCAAGTCGAACATGCGCATCGAGCCGCTCGAGATGGACCTGGGCAGCGCGTACTGCCAGGACAAGGTGCTGCGCTGCGAATCGCCGGACGAATGGAAGTTCAAGGATCTCGATATCCTCGCGGGCGTGCAACGCCCTGGATGACCCACACCGACTACGGCCGGTTGAAGAACTCCCACATCAGCGCGTTCGCCGACACCGCCTGGCTCGGCGCCTCGCCGCGCGCCTTCTGCCCACCGGGCCACGAATGCCCGCCGGTCTCGGTGACGCACAGCTTCACCTGCGCCGCGCCGCTGCACGACGCATGCACCTCGCAGCGAGCGCCCGGTTTCTCCAGCACCGTCCGGGGCGCACCGGTGCAGGCATCGTGGCGCACCCACCGCGCCACCGTGTCGGGCACCGACGCGAACTCGCCGGTCGCCCCACGCAGCCGCGTGTTGCTGCTGAACCCGCCATCGAACGGCACCATCGGGTCGTTGCGCGCATGGAGGTGCAGCACGCTGACCGGCCGCGCCGGCGTGCAGCGCCGCGTGTTGTCGGTACCGGCCACCGCGGCGATCGCACTGAACACGTCGCCGGCCTCGCAGGCGAGCCGGTAGGCCATCATCGCGCCGTTGGACATGCCGGTCGCGAACACCCGGTTCGGAGCGACCACCATCTGCTGCTGCAGGTTCGCGACCACCTGGCGGATGAAGCCGACATCGTCGACCTCGCGGTCGCGCGCCTGGCCGCAGCAGCTGCCGGCATTCCAGGTGGCGAGCGTGCCGCGGCGCAGCCGGCTGTAGCCGTTCGGGAACACCAGCACCGCGCCCGTGCGCTCCGACAGGCTGATCAACCCGTAGTTCGCGTCATCGGCCTGGTAGTCCATGCTGCCGCCGCCACCGTGCAGCGCGACGACCAGCGTCTGCGGCTTCGCGGCATCGAAGGTCTTCGGCACATGCACGCGGTACAGGCGGTCGAGCTCGCCGTGCCGGACCGTGTAGCGGTAGTCGCCCGCTGCGGCGATGCGGGCCTTCGGGTCGTCCTGAGCCTGGCACAGGCTGTTGCACAACAGCAGCCCCAGGGCCGCGGCAAAGCCGGTCAGGCGGCGCATAGTTTCACCTTCGCTGAAAGATCCTGCGCCGAGCTTACGACCCTGGGCGCAGCACGGATCGCAGGGTCTGCTACGTTCCATTTCAATTTCGTCACGGGAGATGCCCATGCTCAAGCTCACCACCTGCCTCGGCGCGCTCGCGCTCGCGGCCTGCGCCTCGCAACCGGCCGCCGTCGCGGTGCCGGCCAACCTGGTGCCGGCCGGCGAACGGGCCGTCGAACGGCTTGGCGCGCGCGGCGTGCAGATCTACGAATGCCGCAACAAGGTCGGCGGCAGCGGCACCGAATGGGTGTTCGTCGCGCCCGAGGCCGATCTGTTCGACGTGCAGGGCGCGCCGGCCGGCAAGCACTATGCCGGCCCGCACTGGGAGCTCGCCGACGGCAGCCGCATCGTCGGCACCGCGAAGGCCCGCGCCGACGCCCCGCTGGCCGGCGCGATCCCGTGGCTGCTGCTGTCGGCACGCTCGGTGGGTGGACCGGGCCGGCTCGCGAAGATCACCAGCGTGCAGCGCGTCAACACCGCCGGCGGCGCGGCACCGGCCGCCGGCTGCGATGCCGCGAGCCTCGGCCGCACCGAGCGCGTGCCCTACACCGCCGACTACATCCTGCTGGCGCCCTGAGCCTCGGCAAAGCTCAGGCTGAACTCGGCACCGTCCTGCGCATTCGCCGCGGCCAGCGTCCAGCCGTGCGCCCGTGCGATCTCGCGGCAGATCGACAGCCCGAGCCCCGCCCCCTGGTG
>NZ_JBFUFP010000339.1:0-5138 GCF_056403375.1 Rhizobacter sp. P2_H2 | reverse complement strand
CCAACTTCTTCAACCAGCAGAGCCGCCGCGCGATCGAGCGGCTGGGCGCCAGGCTCGACGGCATCCTGCGCAGCCACCAGCGCATGCCCAACGGGCTGCTGCGCGACACCTGCGTCTACAGCATCACACGGGCGGAGTGGCCGGCGGTGCAGGCGCATTTGCAGTGGCAACTCGACAAGCCGCGGTGAGCATGTCGCACGGGGGCGATCGCCTGTGAAAATGCAGGCATGCCCTTGCCCTCCGAACCGCCCGTCAGCGTCCCGCTGCGCCCCCGACTTACCCTGCAGACCCTGACCCGCGGCGACGGCCTGCTCGGCATGCGGGCGATGAACGGCTTCGGCCCGCGCGGCCCCAAGCTCAGCATCGCGCGCGTCGAGTGGACCTACGAGGCCGCGCCTGGCCTGCACTGGGAGACGCCGGCGCCCACCAGCGTGCTCGGCAAGCGCCCTTCGCCGACCGAGCTGCTGCGCGGCGCGTGGAACGAGCGCGTCGTGCTCGAGCGCGACCTGGCCGGCGAGGCCGATGCGATGGACCTGCTGTGGTCCAGCGGCCTGCGCCCGCTGCCGATGCAGGCGCTGCAGTGGCGCAGCGCCGACGCCGGCGAAGGCCATCCGCAGCTGTGGACCCTGCCCGAGGAAGTGCAGTTCGGCGACTTCTGGCTCGACCAGGTGCCGCGCCTGCAGGGCCACGGCTGGTCGGTGGTGGTGGCACCGGGCTTCGCGCACATGAGCGCGCCGGTGGAGCGCTGGCGGCTGCTGATCGACCCGGTCACCGGCGCCGAGCAGGGGCGCGAGCTGGTCGATGCGCCGTCGCGCCATCAGACGCCGTTCGGGGCGCTCGGGCAGCCGAAGCGCGAAGGCTCGTTCATGGTGAGCCTCGGGATCGAGGTCGACGGCGAGCCGGTCGACCTGGCGCCGCTGCTGGTCGAGCTGTTCAAGCGCGAGCCGCGCTGGCTCGACGCGCAACAGGTGGCCGACATCCCCGACGACAAGATCATCATGCTGCGCCGTGGCAAGGGCGGGCGCGGCATCGAATCGCCGGCCGGCCCGCTGAAGGCCATCGTCAGCGCGATGCTCGACCTGCTGACCGATCCGAAGCGGCAGGAAGGGCCGATGAAGCTGTCCCACTGGGAGGCCCAGCGCATCGAGGCGCTGCGGCTGAGCCTGATGGACACGCAGGCGGCGCGCGCCGGCGAGCACGGCCGCTGGCAGCTGCAGGGCGATGCCGGCCTCACCGAACTGACGCAGCGGCTGCGCGCGGCCGGCACGCCACCGGCGGTGGCATCGCCGGCGGGCCTCGGGCTCGAGCTGCGCGCGTACCAGCGGCATGGCGTGGCCTGGCTGCAGTACCTGCGCGAGCACCGCCTCGCCGGCATCCTGGCCGACGACATGGGGCTGGGCAAGACGGCGCAGGTGCTGGCCCACCTGCTGATCGAGCAGCAGGCCGGGCGGCTCGACCTGCCGGCGCTCGTCGTGCTGCCGACCTCGCTGATCGCGAACTGGCAGGCCGAGGCGGCGCGCAACGCGCCGGCGCTGCGCGTGCTGACGCTGCAGGGCGTCGACCGGTCGAAGCGCTTCGCCGACACCGCGGGCCACGACCTCGTGCTGACGACCTACCCGCTGCTGTGGCGCGACATCGCCACGCTCGCGCAGCAGCCCTGGCACCTGGTGGTGCTGGACGAGGCGCAGATGGTCAAGAACGCCGGCAGCCGCGCAGCCACCGCGCTGCGCCGTCTGCAGTCGCGCCACCGGCTGTGCGTKACGGGCACGCCGCTGGAGAACCACCTCGGCGAGCTGTGGGCGCATTTCGATTTCCTGATGCCGGGGTTCCTCGGCGACGCGCGCTCGTTCCAGAGGATCTGGCGCAAGCCCATCGAGACGCAGGGCGAGACGCTGCGTGCGCAGCTGCTCGCGCAGCGTGTGCGCCCCTTCATCCTGCGCCGGCGCAAGGACGAGGTCGCGACCGAGCTGCCGGAGAAGACCGAGATGGTCCACCGCGTGCAGCTCGAAGGCCAGCAGCGCGCGCTGTACGAGAGCGTGCGCGTGGCCGCCGACGAACTGGTGCGGCGGCTGCTGAAGCGCACCGGTTTCGGCGGCGCGCAGATCAGCATCCTCGACGCGCTGCTGAAGCTGCGCCAGGTGTGCTGCGACCCATACCTGCTGAAGGGCACCGCGATGGCGCCGACGATGGAGCGCGCGAAGCTCGAGTGGCTGCGCGCGACGCTGCCGGAGCTGCTGGAGGAGGGGCGGCGCATCCTGGTGTTCTCGCAGTTCACCGAGATGCTGGGGCTGGTGGCGGACGAACTCGCCGTGCTGAACCTGCCGCACCTGATGCTGACCGGCGAGACGCCACCCGCCGACCGCGGCGACGTGGTGCGGCGCTTCCAGCAGCGCGAGCTGCCGCTGATGCTGCTGAGCCTGAAGGCGGGCGGCGTCGGGCTGAACCTGACGGCGGCCGACACGGTGATCCACCTCGACCCGTGGTGGAACCCTGCCGTCGAGCAGCAGGCGACGGCGCGCGCCCACCGCATCGGGCAGGACCAGCCGGTGTTCGTCTACAAGCTGGTGGTGGAGGGCAGCATCGAGGAGCGCATGCTGGCGCTGCAGCAGCGCAAGGAGGCGCTGGCCGAAGGCGTGCTGGGCGTGGACGGGGAGGCCACCGTGAAATTCAGCGAGGCCGACCTGAAGGCGCTGCTGGCGCCGCTGGCCTGACGGGCATGTCGATTGCCGCGCTGGAGGGTGTTCCCACCCACGGAGATCGACATGGCCACGAAATACGGCAAGAAGGCATCCGAGAAGGTCGAGCGTGCGATGCACGAGCGCCACGAAGGCACGCTGAGGAGCGGCACCTCTGGCAAGAAGGTCACGAGCCGCGCGCAGGCGGTGGCGATCGGGTTGTCGGAGGCGCGCAAGGCGGGAGCGAAGGTGCCGGAGAAGAAGTCGTAGCGGCGCGTCAGCGAGACCCGGACCCGCTCACCCTGAGCTTCTCGAAGGGGCGGGCTGAGCCTGTCGAAGCCCTGGTTCCCTAGCGGCCAGGTCCTCCAACGCCGCCCGAACCCCCGCAAACCTGAACCGATACCCCGCCGCCAGCGCAGCACGCGACACCGCGTTCTGCCCGTCGAGCAGCAGCGTCGCCATCTCGCCCGCCAGCGCGCGCATCGGCGCGGCCGGCATGCGCAGGTGCACGCGGCGGCCGAACGATGCGGCCATCGCCGCCGCGAACGCCGCTTGCGGCAGCGTCTCGGGGGCGACGGCATTCAGTGCGCCGTCGATGTCGTCGCGGTCCATCGCGAAGCGCACCATCCCCACCGCGTCATCGAGGTGGATCCACGGCGCCGCCTGCCGCCCGCTGCCCAGCACCGCACCGAGCCCGAAACGCGCAGCCAGCGCCAGCATCGGGTACGCGCCGTCGCCGCGGCCCAGCACCACGCCGAAGCGCATGCGCACGACCCGCACGCCCAGGGCCTCGGCACGCCGCGCCTCGTGCTCGATCGCGGCGCACAGGTCGGACTGGAACTGTCCCGGGCGCGCCGGGCTCGCCTCGTCGAGCGGCTCGAACGAGCCCTCCGGCGACGCGCCATAGAAACCCACCGCCGACGCGCTCACCAGCACGCGCGGCGCCTGCTGCAGGCGCCGCATCAGGCCGAGCAGCGCAGTCGTCCCGTCGACCCGGCTGGCCAGCAGCTCGCGCCGCCGCGCCGCCGTCCACGGCATGCCGAGCACGCGCGCCCCGGCCAGGTGGACCACCGCATCGATGCGCGTCTCCGACGGGATCGCCTCCAGGCTGTCGACCACCCACACGCCCGGGCCGAAGCCCGCACGGGCCTGCCGCAGGTCGCGTGACAGCGCGATCACGCGCCGCCCGTCGCGCCGCAGGCTTGCCACCAGCGTGCTGCCGATGAAGCCGGTCGCGCCGGTGACGAGCACCGCCGGCTCGATGCGGTGCGACGGTTGCGGCGTCGCTGCCGGCGCGGGCTGCACGCGGCCGAGCCGCCGCACCGCCAGCGCATTGCGCACGCTCCACGCCAGCACGCCGATGCCGTACAGCGTGAACAGCCACGACACCCACGCCTGCGCGCCATGCGGCGTCAGCACGAGGGCGCTCGGCTGCTGYGACCAGCCCCACAGCAGCGGCGCGATCAGCGCGATGAAGGCACCGTAGCTGATCGTCAGCAGCGTGTGCAGCAGCCGCTCGAACGGCGGCAGCGCGCGCGTGCGGTCTTCCTCCAGGAAATCCGCCAGCGTGATCACGACCTCGGCCGCCAGCAGCCCGGCCAGCACCGCGGCGAACGCGCCGCGCCATTCGAACCAGCCCAGTCCGATGAAGACGATGCCGTAGATCGCCTCGCGCGCCGCGTGCAGCGCGAGCTCGTGGCGTGCTGACGCACGCTGTGGCAGCCGCGCCTGCAGCTCGTGGTGCCACAGGTTGTCGAAGGCGCCCATCAGGGCCTGGACGGACAGCAGGAGGAAGAGGGTGTTCATCGCGGGTTCTCTCAGAGTTCAGTGTGCGGATCGGCGAACACGCCGGATTGGTGGAAGGTGCGGCCCCACAGCGGATGCACCATCGACAGCGTGAAGCGGAAGAAGCCGCCGCCCAGGTCGGTGTGCATGACGCGGCAGGTGCCCGGCGTCAGCAGCGCCGGCACCGGCAGGCGCAGCCGGCCCCACACCAGCGAGAAGCCGCGGCTCTGGAAGACCAGCGAGCCGCGCTCCTCGAAGACGTCGAGCGCCATGCTCAGGCCGCCGTCGGTGCGCTCGAACAGGCGGCCGTCGGCGTCGAGCTGCTTCGTCGAGCGCACGGTGCGCACGTGGTTCGCACCGAGCATCGCGTTGCGGTGGAAGCCGCGCTCCCAGACGACACCACCGCGGCCGTCATCGCTGACGCGCACCGTGGTCGTCACGCCGCTCGCCTGGATGCGCGTCAGCGGCCCGCCGAACAGCCGCGTCGCCAGTGCATACAGCGCGCCGATGCGCGAGCAGCCCAGCTCCAGGTGGCCGATGTAGGTGGTGTCGCCGTGGGCGCAACCGAAGCGGCGTTGCACCGCGGCCGGCAGCCGGGCCCAGCCGGCAGCGCCGACCAGCGCGGCCAGGTCGAGCGGCGCGGCGCGCGAGGGGCTGCGGCTCGGTGCAGAGGCGCGG
>NZ_JBFUFP010000338.1:0-5143 GCF_056403375.1 Rhizobacter sp. P2_H2 | reverse complement strand
CCGAGACGACCGAGTCGCCCAGCAGCCGGCGGATGCGGTCGCACAGCATCAGCACCACGCCCGACACCGCCATCGCCGCGGTCAGCGCCGCCACCCAGTCGAGCAGGCGATCCGGCTGGCGCGAGGCCAGCAGCAGCACGGTGGCCATCGCCGACGGCCCCGCCAGCAGCGGCACCGCGAGCGGGAAGATCAGCGGCTCCCGGCCCTCGGTCGTGCCGTACACGCCGCCTTCGTGGCTGAAGATCATCCGGATCGCGACCATCAGCAGGATCACGCCGCCGGCCACTTCGAGCGAACGCTCCGACAGGTGCATCACCCGCAGGAAGCCGTTGCCGAAGAACATGAAGAAGAACAGCACGCCGAACGCGATGCCCACCTCGCGCATCGCGACCCAGCGCCGCCGGTGCTTCGGCACCTCGCGCATGATCGGGATGAAGATCGGCAGGCTGCCCAGCGGATCGAGCACCAGCAGCAGCAGGACGAAGGCCGACAGGAAACTGTGGTCCATGCTCAGCGGCCTCGCCAGAAGAGGGCGTCCAGCTCCTTCATCGTGATCTGCCGCCAGGTCGGCCGGCCGTGGTTGCACTGGTCGGAGCGCTCGGTGCGCTCCATGTCGCGCAGCAGCGCATTCATCTCGTCGATCGTCAGCTGCCGGTTCGCACGCACCGCGCCGTGGCAGGCCATCGTCGACAGCAGCTCGTCCTGCGCGCGCTGGATCACGCTGCTGGCGTCGTACTGCGACAACTCGGCCAGCACGCTGCGTGCGAGCTCGACCACGTCGCCGCCGACGAGCGCCGCCGGCTGCGAACGCACCGCCAGCGTCGTGGCCGACAGCGCCGAGACATCCAGCCCCAGCGTGCGCAGGTTGTCGGCTTGCGCCTGCGCGGTCGCGATCTCCTGCGCGGTGGCGGCGAAGGTGGCCGGGATCAGCAGCGGCTGGCTCTCGATCGCCGCGCTGCCGAGGCTGGCCTTCAGGCGCTCGTAGACGATGCGTTCGTGCGCCGCATGCATGTCGACGACCACCAGGCCGTGGCTGTTCTCGGCCAGCACGAACACGCCGCCGATCTGCGCGACGGCACGGCCGAGCGGCCATTCGTCGCGCTGGAAATCGATGGCGGATGCTGCCGAGGCTGGCACCGGGGACGGTGCCGCAGCGAGCGGCGCAGGGCGCGCGGCCGGTGCCGGTTCACCACCGCCCCACAGCGTCGCCACCTGCTGCAACCCGAGCGCACCCTGCACCTGCGGGCGCATCGGCTGTGGCGAGAAGCCGCCACCGCCGAACGACGACGGACGCGCCGCCGGCACGGCCGCATACCCGGCCAGGTGCTCCGACGCGAGCAGCACGCCCGCCACGCCGCYGGCCTCGTCACCCGCCGCCGAGGCGGCACGCGGTGCGGCCAGCGCGCCCTCCACCGCCCGCCGCACCGCCTGGTGCACCTCGCGCGAATCGCGGAAGCGCACCTCGATCTTGGTCGGGTGCACGTTCACGTCGACGCGGTCGGGCGCGATCTCGATGAACAGCACATACGCCGGCTGGCGCCCGCCGTGCAGCACGTCTTCGTAGGCGGAGCGCACGCCGTGGGCGATCAGCTTGTCGCGCACGTAGCGGCCGTTGACATACACGTACTGCTGGTCGGCGCGGGCACGGGCCGCGGCCGGCGTGCCGGCGCGCCCGGTGATGCGCATCGGCCCCGCCTCCAGCATCACCTCGCAGCTCTGCTCGACGAACTCGTCGCCCATCACGTCGCGCACGCGCTGCGCCTGCGTCGCGCGGCGCCATTGCTGGGACAGCTTGCCTTCGTGCCAGACCGCGAAGCCGGCGTCGGGCCGGGCCAGCGCATGGCGGCGCACCGCATCGAGGCAGTGCGCGAACTCGGTGGCGTCGGTCTTCAGGAACTTGCGGCGCGCCGGCGTGCTGAAGAACAGCTCGCGCACCTCGACGCTGGTGCCGATGCCGCGTGCCGCCGGCACCAGCTCGCCGGAACGCGCATCGATGCGCTGCGCATGCGGCGCGCCCTCGGTGCGGCTCGCGATGGCGAGTTCGGCGACCGACGAAATGGCCGCCAGCGCCTCGCCGCGGAACCCCATCGTCACGACGCCCTCCAGTTCGGCCAGCGACGCGATCTTGCTGGTGGCATGCCGGCGCAGCGCGAGCGGCAGCTCGTCGCTCGGGATGCCCTGCCCGTCGTCCTCGACCAGGATGCTGCGCACGCCGCCGGCCACCAGCTTCACGGTGATCTCGCGGCCGCCGGCGTCGAGCGCGTTGTCGACCAGCTCGCGCACCACCGAGGCCGGCCGCTCGACCACCTCGCCGGCGGCGATCTGGCTGATCAGTTCGTCGGGCAGCTCGCGGATCGGACGGCGTGGGGCGGGCTGCAAAAGGGCATTCATCGGGGAATTGTAGGAGGCTCGCGACGGGTCGTGATAATCCGCCGATGCACGACCTGACCCTCCTGATCACCCTGGCCGGCGGCCTGGCCTTTGCACTGGTCTTCGGGGCGCTGACGCGCCGCATCGGCCTGTCGACACTGGTCGGCTACATGCTCGCGGGCATCGTCGTGGGGCCGTTCACGCCGGGTTTCGTGGCCGATGCGGGCCTCGCCTCGCAGCTCGCCGAGATCGGCGTGATCCTGCTGATGTTCGGTGTCGGCATGCACTTCCACCCGCAGGAGCTGCTGCGGGTGTGGAAGCTCGCGGTGCCGGGCGCGATCGGGCAGAGCCTGGTGGCCGGCGTGGCCGGCTGGGCGCTGGCGCGCGGCTTCGGCTGGTCGCATGCGGCCGGCGCGATCTTCGGCATGGCGCTGGCGGTGGCCAGCACGGTGGTGCTGATGCGCATGCTGGTCGAGCAGAACCGGCTCGCGAGCCGCGACGGCCATGTCGCGGTCGGCTGGCTGATCGTCGAGGATCTGTTCACCGTCGGCGCGCTGGTGGTGCTGCCGCTGCTCGCGCCGCCGGCCGCAGGCGCCAGCGGTGCGACGCAATCGCTGGGCATGGCGCTGCTGATGGCGCTCGGCAAGGTCGTCGTGTTCGCGCTGCTGGTCGGCGTGGTCGGCACGCGCGTGGTCGGCCGGGTGCTCGAGAAGGTGGCCCGCACGCAGTCGTCGGAGCTTTTCACGCTGACGGTGTTCGTCGTCGCGCTGGGTGTCGCGGTGCTGGCGGCCGAGGTGTTCCACGTGTCGGTCGCGCTGGGCGCGTTCTTCGCCGGGCTGGTGGTCGGGCAGTCGCGCTTCGGCCCGCAGGCGGCGGCCGACATGGCGCCGTTCCGCGACGTGTTCTCGGCGCTGTTCTTCGTCTCGGTGGGGATGCTGTTCAACCCGGGCTTCATCGTGCAGCAGCCATGGATGGTGCTGGGCGTGCTCGCGATCGTGCTGGTGCTGAAGCCGCTGATCGCGGTGGCGATCGTCGGCGTGCTGCGCGAGCCCTCGCGCACCAGCGCGACGGTGGCGGTGGGCCTGGCACAGATCGGCGAGTTCTCGTTCATCCTCGCGAGCCTGGGGCTGTCGATCGGCGTGCTGCCGCGCGAGGCGATGGATGCGCTGGTGGTCGGCGCGATCGTCTCGATCGCGGTCAACCCGCTGCTGTTCCGCTGGATCGGCAAGCGGGTCGCGGAGCCGGATGCGGCGCATGTCGAAGCCACGGCCGCGCCGGTTGCCGAGGGAGGGCACACGGCGCCCGCCGTGCTGCTGTGCGGCTACGGCGCACTGGGGCGCCGCATCGCGGCGCGCTGCATCGAGGGCGGCATCGCGATCGCGGCCGTGCACCACGATCCGGACATCGAGGAGGTGCCCGGCATGACGCTGGTGTTCGGTGACCCGACCCGCGGCGAGGTGCTCGAGGCCGCCGGCATCGCCGACGCGCGGCTGCTGGTCGTTGCCGACCTGCTGCTGGGCGCCAAGATCCAGGTCTGCACGCAGGCGCGCCGGCTGAACCCGCGCATCGTGATCAGCGGTAGCGCGAACACCGATGCCGAGCGTGCCTGGCTGGAGGAGTTCGGCGCGCAGTTCGTCAGCGACGGGCGCGACGAACAGAGCGCGCAGATGGCGCGAGCGATCAAGACGCTGCTGTAGTTGCCACGGAGGCCGAGGTGGTCGCAAATTGCGACCACCGATAATCGCCGCCCATGGACATCGCCCACTTCATTCTCGACTTCATCCTGCACGTCGACGTGCACCTCGCGAACTTCGTCGCGGCCTATGGCACCTGGGTGTACGCGCTGCTGTTCCTGATCATCTTCGTCGAGACCGGCGTCGTCGTGATGCCCTTCCTGCCGGGCGACTCGCTGCTGTTCGTCGTCGGCGCGCTGTGTGCCAAGGGGCTGATGAGCCTGCCGCTGACGATCGGTCTGCTGGTGGCGGCCGCGATCCTGGGCAACCAGAGCAACTACACGATCGGCCGCTACTTCGGGCCACGCGTGTTCCAGTGGGAGAACTCGCGCTTCTTCAACAAGAAGGCCTTCGAGCAGGCCCATGCGTTCTACGAGAAGTACGGCGGCATCACGATCATCGCCGCGCGCTTCATGCCGTTCCTGCGCACTTTCGCGCCATTCGTCGCCGGCGTCGCGCAGATGACGCGCCGCAAGTTCACGCTGTACGACGTGTCGGGCGCGGTGCTGTGGGTCGGCGGCGTGACGCTGGCCGGCTACCTGTTCGGCAACATCCCGTGGGTCAAGGAGCACCTCGACAAGATCATCTGGGGGGCGATCCTGCTGCCGGGGCTGCTGGTGCTGTTCGGGGCGTGGAAAGCGCGGCGGGCCCAGACAGCGTGATTCACAGCTGGCGTTGCCTTGCGAGAGGCGGGTTCTTCGCGAAGTAGCGCCGGATCCCGGTGGTCAGCGCGTCGACCAGCTGCAGCTGGTACTGCGGGTCGCGCAGCTTGGCTTCTTCTTCCGGGTTCGAGATGAAGGCCGTCTCGACCAGGATCGACGGGATGTCGGGGGCCTTCAGCACCGCGAAGCCGGCCTGCTCGACGCTGCCCTTGTGCAGCTTGCCGACCTTGCCGATCTGGCCCAGCACCTCGCTGCCGAGCTTCATGCTGTCCTTGATCTGCGCGGTCGTGCTCATGTCGAGCATCGCGCGCAGCACCGCGGCGTCCTTGGCGTCGTGCTCATGTCGAGCATCGCGCGCAGCACCGCGGCGTCCTTGGC
>NZ_JBFUFP010000337.1:0-5144 GCF_056403375.1 Rhizobacter sp. P2_H2 | reverse complement strand
GTCGTCCAGCACCGCGGCGCGGTCGTCGCGGCCGAAGTGGATCCACGCGGTGCTCACGCAGCTCGGCAGGTTCGGCGCGCTGCCGGGCGGTGGCAGCGGCGGCTCGGCCGCCAGCGCGAGCGATGCCATCGACGCACCCAGCGCGCCCCGGATCAGTGCACAGCGTCGGCAGCCCATGTCCACTCCTTCGCGGCGGGCCCGCGCCGCGTGCCGGCAGCTTACGCCGGGCTGACGGCCGCGCGCATCGCAGGGTGTTCGCCGCAGGCGGCCATCGCCACCGGCCACACGTCGGCAATGCGAATCTGCCTATGATCGACGACCCGCGTAACAGTTGGCCCCCACACCTGCCGCTTCGCGTCAGGCCCCCCGAGGGGGTCAAGGAACTTGGGGCGGCCCGGCGTTTCCTTGAGAGGTCTCGATCGATGTCCATGGTCCAGCTGGCGCTCCGTCGCCCCTACACGTTCATCGTGATGGCCTTGCTGATCGTGCTGGCCACGCCGTTCGCGCTGCGCAACATGGCGACCGACATCTTCCCGGAAATCAACATTCCGGTGATCAGCATCATCTGGAACTACGGCGGGCTGTCGGCCCAGGAGATGGGCCAGCGGATCTCGGCGCAGAGCGAGCGCGGGCTCACCACCACCGTCAGCGACATCGAGCACATCGAATCGCAATCGCTGAACGGCGTCGCGGTGATCAAGGTCTTCTTCCAGCCGACCGCCAACATCCAGACCGCGATCGCCCAGGTCGTCGCGTCGATGCAGACCCAGGTGCGGCAGCTGCCGCCGGGCACCACGCCGCCGCTGGTGATCAAGTACTCGGCCTCCAGCATCCCGGTGGTGCAGCTCGCGCTGTCGAGCCCGACGCTGCCGGAGCAATCGGTGTTCGACGCCGCGGTCAACCAGCTGCGCCCGCAACTCATCACGATTCCCGGCGTGGCCGTGCCGTTCCCGTACGGCGGCAAGAACCGGCTGATCTCGGTCGACCTCGACACCGCGGCGCTGCAGGCGCGCGGGCTGTCGCCGGCCGACGTGGTCAACGCGATCAACCTGCAGAACCTGATCCTGCCGTCGGGCACCGCGAAGTTCGGCGCCACCGAGTACACCGTGAAGATGAACGGCTCGCCCGACGCGGTCGCCGGGCTGAACGACCTGCCGGTGCGCACGAACGGTTCGGCCACCACCTACCTGCGCGACGTTGCCTACGTGCGCGACGGCTTCTCGCCGCAGACCAACATCGTGCGGCAGGACGGCGCGCGCGGCGTGCTGCTGTCGGTGCTGAAGAACGGCGGCGCCTCGACGCTCGACATCGTCGACAACCTGCGCGCGCTGCTGCCGCGCGCCGCGCAGACGCTGCCGGCCGACGTGAAGGTGACGCCGTTGTTCGACCAGTCGGTGTTCGTGAAGGCAGCGGTCAAGGGCGTGATCGCCGAGGCGGTGATCGCCGCGCTGCTGACGGCCGCGATGGTGCTGCTGTTCCTCGGCAACTGGCGCAGCACGCTGATCATCGCGGCGACGATCCCGCTGTCGATCCTCGCGTCCATCCTGGTGCTGCAGATGCTCGGCGAGACGCTGAACCTGATGACGCTCGGCGGCCTGGCGCTGTCGGTGGGCATCCTGGTCGACCAGGCGATCGTGACGATCGAGAACATCGAGCGCCACCTGCACCTGGGCACGCCGCTGATCGAGGCGATCGAGGTCGGCGCCGGCGAGATCGGCGTGCCGGCCTTCGTCTCCACGCTGTGCATCTGCATCGTGTTCGTGCCGATGTTCTTCCTGTCGGGCGTCGCGCGCTTCCTGTTCGTGCCGATGGCCGAGGCGGTGGTGTTCGCGATGATCGCGTCGTACCTGCTGTCGCGCACGCTGGTGCCGACGCTGGTGATGCTGTTGATGGCCAAGGCGCATGCGGCACCGAAGGGCGCGAAGCCGAACGCGCTGCAGCGCGTGTACCTCGCCTTCGACCGCCAGTTCGAGCGCGTGCGCCGGGTCTACACGCTGTCGCTGTCGGCCCTGCTGTCGCAGCGCAGGCGCTTCGTGATCGGCTTCTCGCTGTTCTGCGTGCTGTCGTGCGGGCTGATCCCGTTCCTCGGGCGCGATTTCTTCCCGAGCGTCGATTCGGGCCAGATCCGGCTGCACTTGCGCGCGCCCACCGGCACGCGCATCGAGGAGACCGCGCGGCTGGCCGACGAGGTCGAGGCAGTGATCCGCGAGCTGATCCCGGCCGACCAGCTGGAGACCATCCTCGACAACCTGGGCGTGCCCAACAGCGGCATCAACCTGTCGTACAGCAATGCCGGCACCATCGGCACGCTCGATGGCGAGCTGCAGCTCTCGCTGAAGGAGGGCCACCGGCCGACCGACGAGTTCATCAGCCTGCTGCGCGCCGAGCTGCCGAAGCGCTTTCCGGGTACCGAGTTCTTCTTCCAGCCGGCCGACATCGTCACGCAGATCCTGAACTTCGGGCTGCCGGCGGCGATCGACGTGCAGTTCACCGGCCAGAACCTCGCCGCCAACGCGGCGCTGGCGGCCGAGCTGACGCGCAAGATCCGCGAGATCCCCGGCGCCGTCGATGCGCACGTGCACCAGCGCAACGACCTGCCGGCGCTGAACCTCAACATGGACCGCTCGCGGCTGCAGCAGCTCGGCCTCACCGCGTCGAACGTCGGGCAGAACGTGCTGATCTCGCTGTCGGGCAGCTCGCAGACGGCGCCGGCCTTCTGGCTGAACCCGCAGAACGGCGTGGTCTACAACATCGCGGTGCAGACGCCGCAGTACAAGGTGGATTCACTGGACGCGCTGCTGAACCTGCCGGTCGGCGCGGTCGGCGCGGGGAGTGGCACGGCCGCCGCGGCCGCGGGCGGCACGCAGCTGCTGGGCAACCTGGTCGAGGCGGCACCGGGCCGGCAGCTCGCGGTGGCCTCGCGCTACAACATCCTGCCGGCGATCGATGTGTACGTCGGCGTGCAGGGCACCGACCTCGCGAGCGTCGCCGGCAAGGTGCAGGCGCTGGTCGACGAGATCCGCCCGAAGCTGCCGCGTGGCAGCCAGGTGGTGCTGCGCGGCCAGGTGCAGACGATGCAGGCCTCGTTCATCGGGCTGGGCGTGGGCCTCGCGATGGCGATCGTGCTGGTGTACCTGCTGATCGTCGTCAATTTCCAGAGCTGGATCGATGCGCTGATCATCGTCGCTGCGCTGCCGTCGGCGCTGGCCGGCATCGCGTGGATGCTGTTCATCACCGGCACCACGCTGAGCGTGCCGGCGCTCACCGGCGCGATCATGACGATGGGCGTGGCCACCGCGAACAGCATCCTGCTGGTGTCGTTCGCGCGGCAGCGCCAGCAGGAAGGCGTGCCGGCGCTGTCGGCCGCGCTCGAAGCCGGCGCCACGCGGATCCGCCCGGTGCTGATGACGGCGCTCGCGATGATCATCGGCATGATCCCGATGGCGCTCGGCCTGGGCGAAGGCGCCGAGCAGAACGCGCCGCTCGGCCGCGCGGTGATCGGCGGGCTGTTGTTCGCGACCGTCTCGACCCTCTACTTCGTGCCGGTGGTGTTCGCCGGCGTGCACCGCTGGCTGGCGCATCGCCATGCCGCGCGTGACGTTGCCGCACTGCCACCCACTGCCAGCCTCCAGGAGACCTGAGTCATGACCGAGCAGCGCCACGCGGCACTGGGCATCCACGCCGCCGACCCGAACGATCCCGAGCACGCCCTGCACCTGGCCGACCCGCTGGAGCGCCGCGCCGTCGCGCGCCGCATGCGCTGGGTCGCGCTCGCGGTGCTGGTGCTGCTGGCGCTGGGCGCCGGCCGCACCGTGATCAGCCGCATGGGCAGTGCGAAGGCGCTGGAGGCCGGCACCGCCGAGCGCGCGAAGCAGTACGTGAAGACCGCGCTGCCGAAGACCGGCGATGCCGGCCAGACGCTCGCGCTGCCGGGCACGCTGCAGGGCTTCGTGCAATCGCCGATCGCTGCGCGCGCCACCGGCTACCTGCGGCGCTGGACCAAGGACATCGGCAGCCGCGTCGAGCGCGGCGAGGTGCTGGCCGAGATCGAATCGCCCGAGCTCGACCAGCAGCTCACGCAGGCGATCGCCGCGCGCGAGCAGGCGTCGTCGAGCCTGGAGCTCGCGAAGAGCACGGTCGAGCGCTGGGAGAGCCTGCGCAAGAAAGACGTGGTCTCGCAGCAGGACCTCGACGAGCGCCGCAGCAGTGCCGCGCAGGCGCGCGCCAACCTGGCCGCGGCCGACGCCAACGTGCAGCGGCTGCGCCAGCTCGAGGGCTTCAAGCGCGTGGTGGCGCCGTTCGCCGGCGTGATCACGCGGCGCAACGTCGACGTGGGCGACCTGATCGACATGAGCGGCAAGCCGCTGTTCACGCTGTCGCAGACCGATCCGCTGCGCGTCTACGTGAACGTGCCGCAGTCGTATGCGCAGCTGGTGAAGGCGGGGCAGCCGGTGGTCGTCACGCAGGGCGAGCTGCGCGGGCAGAGCTTCAAGGGCACGGTGGCGCGCACCGCGGCGTCGATCGACACCGGTACGCGCACGATGCAGGTCGAGATCGCGCTGCCGAACCCGGATGGCACGCTGCTGCCGGGCGCCTACGTGCAGGTGTCGCTGCCGCTGGCGGCCAGCCAGGCGGTGCTGGTGCCGGCGAATGCGCTGCTGTTCCGCGCCGAAGGCACGCGCGTCGCGCTGGTCGACGAGAGCGGCCGCGTGACGCTGCGCGCGGTGACGCTCGGCCGCAACTACGGCGAGAGCGTCGAGGTGCTCGACGGCCTGGCGGCGAACCAGCGGCTGGTGCTGAATCCGTCGGACTCGCTGACCGATGGCGACCGGGTGGCCCTGGCGCCAGCGGCCAAGGACACGCCGGCGGGCAAGGACGCTCCGCCGGCGAAGGGGGCGCTGTGACGCTGCGGGTTGCTGCACCGTTGCTGGTCCTGTTGTTGACGGCCTGCGCGGCGGGCCCGGACTACCAGCCGCCGAAGCCCGACATGCCCGTCACCTGGACGCTCGATGCGCCGTGGCGCACGGCCTCGCCCGACGACGCGGCCGCCAAGGGGCCGTGGTGGCAGCGCTTCGGCGACGCGCAGCTCGATGCGCTGGAGCAGCGCGCGCTGGCCGGCAGCCCAACGCTCGCCGCCGCGGCGG
>NZ_JBFUFP010000336.1:0-5150 GCF_056403375.1 Rhizobacter sp. P2_H2 | reverse complement strand
GGCCTGGGCCAGCGCCGCGGCCTGCGCGGCGGCCATCACCGACAGTCGCGACCGCCTTCAGCCTGCTGAAAGCGGTCACTGACACCCCGCTTGCGCGTCAGGGAACTATGGCTATAATCGCGGTCTTTGCTGGCAAACCCGCGCCGCGATCTCGCTACAAATCTTCGTCCACGCCTCTGGCTGGATTCCGGAACCTCCTGCTAGAGAAACCGGGCGAACGACAGTGAGACACCGAGCGCAAAAACTTCTGGATCTATGACTTCGATTCGCGTCAAAGAAAACGAGCCGTTCGACGTGGCTCTGCGCCGCTTCAAGCGCACCATTGAAAAGCTGGGCCTGCTGACCGACCTGCGCGCCCGTGAGTTCTACGAAAAGCCCACCGCCGAGCGCAAGCGCAAGAAGGCCGCGGCCGTCAAGCGCCACTTCAAGCGCATCCGCAGCATGCAGCTGCCGAAGCGCCTGTACTGAGATAGATTCGATCCGGCGCTGATGTGGCGCTGGAGCACAACGAAGCCCGCGCCACGCGGGCTTTGTCGTTTTTGATCCTCGCTTTCGACCCTCACCTATTCGAGCACCTGCGATGACCCTGAAAGACCAGATCACCGAAGACATGAAGACCGCGATGCGTGCGAAGGACGCCGCCCGCCTGCTGACGATCCGCGGCCTGCTCGCGGCACTGAAGCAGAAAGAGGTCGACGAGCGCATCGTGCTCGACGACGCCGCGGTGATCGCGATCGTCGACAAGCTGATCAAGCAGCGCAAGGATTCGATCACGCAGTTCGCCGCCGCGAACCGCACCGACCTGGTCGACAAGGAAACCGCCGAGCTGGCCGTGCTCGAAGGCTACCTGCCGCAGCGCCTGTCGGCCGACGAGATCGCGGCCGAGGTCGGCAAGATCGTCACCGAGCTGGGCGCCACCGGCCCCGGCGACATGGGCAAGGTGATGGGCGCGGTGAAGACCCGACTGGCCGGCAAGGCCGACATGGGCCTGGTGTCCGCTGCGGTCAAGCAGGCCTTGAGCAAATAGGTCGCCCACCATGACCGATCCCGTCGTCCAGCAGCTCAGCGCCGATGTCTGCGTCGCGCCCCAGCTCGAACCGGCCGCGATGGCCTGGGCCGCGCAGCAGGGTTTCAGGAGCGTGATCAACAACCGCCCCGATTTCGAAGGCGGCCCCGATCAGCCCACCAGCGCTGCCGTCGAAGCCGCCGCGCACGCGGCCGGCCTGCAGTACGTGCACCTCCCGGTCGCGCCGGCCGTGCAGACGCCCGAGCAGATCGCCGCGTTCGCGGCGCTGCTGGCCTCGCTGCCCAAGCCGATCCTCGCGTTCTGCCGCACCGGCACGCGCTCCGGCAAGCTCTACCGCGCCGCGACAGGCACCGCCTGACCGCTCCCAGGCACGGCGGCCGTCCATGCGCCTGAAGCTGAAGGTCTTCCTGTTCGCGGTGATCCCGCTGATCGCGTCGCTGCTGCTGATCGCGGTCGCGGTGCGCCAGAAGGAGAACGACCTCGCCGCCCGCGAGCGCGCCGTCGTCGAGGCCGCGACGATGGCGTCGAAGCAGACCGAGCTGCGCCACTACGTCGACCTCGCGCAGAGCACGATCGCGCCGCTCTACGCCTCCGGCCGCGACGACGACGCCACCAAGGAGCAGGCGATCCGCCGCCTCGCCTCGCTCGACTACGGCAGCGACGGCTACTTCTTCCTCTACGACCTGGCCGGCAAGAATTTGATGCACCCGCGCCAGCCCGAGCTGGTCGGCCAGCCGATGTGGGACATGCGCGACGCCAACGGCGAGCCGGTGATCCAGCGGCTGATCGCACGCGCCCGCGAAGGCGGCGGCTTCGTCGAGTACCTGTGGCGCAAGCCGTCCACCGGGCAGGTGACGCCCAAGCTCGGCTACGTGGTCGCGCTGCCGCGTTGGAACTGGATGTTCGGCACCGGCCTGTACCTCGACGACGTGCAGGCCACGATGAAGCAGCTCGACCAGCAGGTCACCGCCAACATCGCCGACACGATGTGGTGGATCGCCGGCATCGCGCTGCTGGGCATCGTGCTGATCGGCGGCAGCGGGCTCGCGCTCAACGTCAGCGAGCAGCGCATCGCCGATGCCAAGCTGCGGCTGCTGGCGCGCCAGGTCGTGCAGTCGCAGGAAGACGAGCGCGCCTACCTCTCGCGCGAACTGCACGACAGCACCAGCCAGACGCTGGTGTCGATCAAGCTGCTGATGGAGTCGTCGGTCGCGCAGCTCGGCAGCGAGGCGCCGGCCACGCTGACGAAGGCGCTGGTGCGGTTGAACGGCGCGCTCGGCGAAGTGCGCGAGATCTCGCACCGGCTGCGCCCGGCCGAGCTCGACGTGCTGGGCCTGCCGGCCGCCCTCACCCACCTGGGTGAAGAATTCGGCGAGCAGCGCCGCCTGCCGCTGCAGGTGCGGGTGCGCGGCGAGCCGCCCGAGGGCCTGCCGAACGAGATCAACACCGTGCTGTTCCGCGTGACGCAGGAAGCGCTGAACAACATCGACAAGCACGCGGCCGCGTCGCACATCGCGCTGCGGCTGGCCTTCGGCGCCGGCGGCGTGCGGCTGCGCGTGATCGACGACGGCCGCGGCTTCGACGTCGGCGCGGTGCAGCAGCACCCGCGCCGCGGCATCGGGCTGCGCAACATGCGCGAGCGGCTCGCCTCGATCGGCGGCAGCCTGAACGTGGCGTCGAAACCCGGCCGCACCGAGGTCGTCGCCGACGTGCCCACCTCGGCCATTCGACGCTTCGCCGCCACCGCCTCATGACTCCTACCGCCACCCGCCTGCTGATCGTCGACGACCACCCGCTGGTGCGCGAAGGCCTGAAGGCCCGGCTGTGCAGCGTGGCCGGCATCGACGTGGTCGGCGAGGCCGGCGATGCGGCCGAGGCCTTCGCGCAACTGGCCGTGCACGCCGTCGACCTGGTGCTGATGGACATCGGCATGAAGGACGTGAACGGCATCGAACTCACGCGCCGCCTGCTCGCCGAGCGGCCGGCGCTGCGCGTGCTGGTGCTCAGCATGTACGACAACCCCGAGTACGTGAACCGCGCGATGCAGGCCGGCGCGCGCGGCTACGTGCTGAAGGACGCGCCGTCGACCGACATCATCGAGGCGATCGCCGCGGTGCAGGCCGGCGAGACCTTCCTGAGCGCGGCGATCTCGGGCCGGCTGATGCGGGCGCAGACGCCGCGGCCGGTGATGTCGCTGCGCGAGAGCGAGATCCTCGCGTGCCTGGCCAAGGGCCGCTCGAGCAAGCAGATCGCGCAGGACCTGAACCTGAGCGTGCGCACCATCGAATCGCACCGCCAGAACATCAAGCGCAAGCTGAACCTGGAAGGCCAGGCGGAGCTGATCAAGTACGCCGTGGAGCACTGCCGGGATTTCGGGGAGACGCCGGCTGCGTAGGCGAATTTGCGTAAAACCACTTAGCGGATTCACCCGTGGCGCCGCTGGCCGTTTGCGGGTCTGATATCGCTGCAGTTTTCCRACCCTCGAGGACGACCCCCGTGTCACAACTCCTGAAGCTCGCGCACCTGATCGACGCGCTGAACGACCGCTTCGGCTGGCTGGCCAAGTGGGCGGTGTTCCTGGCCTGCTTCATCAGCGCCGGCAATGCCGTGATCCGCTACACCTTCAACTACAGCTCGAACGCCTACCTCGAGATCCAGTGGTACCTGTTCGCGGCCTGCGTGATGCTCGGCGCGCCGCAGGTGCTGCGCGTCAACGAGCACGTGCGCGTCGACGTGCTGTACGGCCGCTTCTCCAGCAAGGGGCGCGTGCTGATCGACCTGTTCGGCCTCGTGTTCTTCCTGATGCCGGTGATGGGGGTGATGTTCTATTTCGCGTGGCCGCTGTTCCTGTCGAAGCTCGCGAGCGGCGAGGTCTCCGGCAACGCGGGCGGGCTGATCCTGTGGCCTGCCGTGCTGATGCTGCCGCTCGGCTTCGCGTTGATGCTGCTGCAAGGCCTGTCCGAGATCATCAAGCGCGTGGGATGGCTCACGCACACCTACGAGATGGACCTGCACTACGAGAGGCCGCTGCAATGACGGTAGAGACCTTCGCCCCGCTGATGTTCGCGGGGCTGATCCTGATCATGCTGATCGGGTTCCCCGTGGCCTTCTCGCTCTCGGCGCTCGGCCTGCTGTGCGGCTTCATCGCGATCTGGCAGGGCTGGTTCCCCGAGCAGTTCATGGCCAACCTGCCGCTCAACGTGTTCGGCATCCTCAGCAACGACCTGCTGCTGGCGATCCCGTTCTTCACGCTGATGGGGGCGATCCTCGAGAAATGCGGGCTCGCCGAGGACATGCTCGACTCGATGGGCCAGCTGTTCGGCCCGGTGCGCGGCGGCCTGGGTTACTCGGTGATCATCGTCGGCTTCATCCTCGGCGCGATCACCGGCACGGTGGCCGGCCAGGTGATCGCGATGGCGATGATCTCGCTGCCGGTGATGATGCGCTACGGCTACAACATGCGCTATGCCACCGGCGTGCTCGCGGCCTCGGGCACGATCACGCAGCTGGTGCCGCCGTCGCTGGTGCTGGTGGTGCTGGCCGACCAGCTCGGCAAGTCGGTGGGCGACATGTACAAGGGCGCCTGGGGTCCGTCGATCCTGCAGGTGCTGCTGTTCGCGATCTACACCTTCGTGCTCGCGCGCATCCGGCCCGAGCACGTGCCCGGCGTGCCGAAGGAGGCGCGAACGCTGAACGGCTGGGCGCTGTGGCGCAAGTGCCTGCGCGGCATCATCCCGTCGGCGATCCTGATCTTCGCGGTGCTCGGCAGCATGGGCGGCCTGCCCGGCATGAACAGCGCCATCTGCACGCCGACCGAAGCGGGCGCGATGGGCGCGGTGGGGGCGTTCATCCTGGCGGCACYGCACCGCCGGCTCAACTGGCCGCTGGTGCGCGAAGCGATGCTCGGCACGATGCGCATTACCGCGATGGTGGTGTTCATCCTGATCGGCTCGCGCGTGTTCTCGCTGGTGTTCCAGGGTGTCGACGGCGCGAAGTGGATCGAGCACATGCTGTCGAACCTGCCCGGCGGGCAGCTCGGCTTCCTGATCGTCGTCAACCTGTTCGTGTTCTTCCTGGCGTTCTTCCTCGATTTCTTCGAGATCGCCTTCATCATCCTGCCGAT
>NZ_JBFUFP010000335.1:0-5151 GCF_056403375.1 Rhizobacter sp. P2_H2 | reverse complement strand
GTCTCAACGTTGTGCTCGCCAAGGATCTCAAGCCAGGACATGCGCTTCTTTTGTGATGAGGCAACGGGTGTCGTCAGGGCAGTTCGCGGTGTTTGAAGTGAAGTTCGCATAGGGGATCCGACCGGCAAATCCCTTGAGTGAACATTCCGCCGCAACAGGTTCCACGCCCCCAGCACCCCCACGCCAACCCGGCCGCCGCGGCTCGGCGAAAATCCCCCCATGTTCGCCCCCACCCAGCACGACGTCCGCCGCTTCTTCTGCGAGACCTACCGCAAGCAGCGCGACAGCCTGCCACTGACGCCGATGGAGGCCGTGGCCGCCGACTGGATCGCCGGCCATCCGGAGTACCACGCCGACCTCGCCGATGAAGCAGCGGCGCTGGCCAAGGTCTACGAGGTCGAAGACGGCCGCACCAACCCCTTCCTGCACCTGTCGATGCACCTGTCGATCAGCGAGCAGGTCAGCATCGACCAGCCAACCGGCATCAAGCAGGCGTATGCGCTGCTCGCCGCCAGGCGCGGCTCGGCGCACGAGGCGCAGCACGAGATGATGGAGTGCCTGGGCGAGATGATCTGGGCCTCGCAGCGCAGCGGCCTGCCGCCGGACGGGCACAAGTACATCGACTGCGTGAGGCGCCGCGCGACGCGCTGAACCGCCGGTGAGACCGGCGCGTTACCAACGCTACGGTTTGCTGACAATTGCCAACGCGCAGATCGGTCACCATGGGGCTATGAAAGCCCTTTCAAAACTCCGCCCCTACCGTGCCGGCTTCGTGGCCTCGCTTGCCTGCGTCAGCTTCGCCTGCCTCGTCGCCACCTCGCAGGCCGATGCCGCGCCGTTCGTGCTGGCCTACACCGATGGCCAGCTCGGCCAGTCGTACACCAACCTGCAGGCCCATCACGCGCAGCTGAGCGCCGTCGGCCTCGGCTCGGCCTACAACCTGACGGCCGCCGGCACGGTCGGCACCGAGGGCCTGACGAACACGACGCGCAGCATCATCAGCTTCGCGAAGGGCAAGGGCCTGCCGCTGTACCCGACCGTCTCGGACTACAGCAACGATGCCGGCGGCTTCGACCCGGCGATCTCGAAGGCGGTGCTCGCCAGCGCGGCCAGCCGCGCGAAGGCGGTGACGAACCTGGTGAGCCTCGCCACGGCGAACGGTTTTGCGGGCATCGACATCGACCTCGAGGCGGTGCAGCCGTCGGACAAGGCGAACCACAGCGCGTTCATCGCCGCGCTGGCCGGCGGCCTGCATGCGCAGGGGCTGAAGCTCGTGATCAGCATCCCGCCGAAGACCAGCGACAAGGCGCCGGACTACCTGGGCGGCTACGACTACGCGGCGATCGGTGCGGTGGTCGACTACTTCCAGGTGATGACCTACGACGAGGTCGGCCCCGGCTGGGCCAGCAGCGGCTTCAACGGCGAGGTGTGGCCGGGCCCCGAATCGGGCCTGGACTGGCAGAAGGCGATCCTGTCGTACGCGGTGTCGCGCGTGCCGGCCTCGAAGGTGCTGGCCGGCCTGCCGAGCTACGGCTACGACTACAGCACCGGACAGGTGGTGCACTGGTCGAGCTACCCGTCGGTGCTGGCCTCGCATGCCAATGCGGTGCTGCAGCGCGATGCGGCTTCGGCGACGCCGTACGCCACCTGGGGCACGGTGCGCAAGCAGCCGGATGGCACCGAGTGGAGCAATTCGACCAAGCAGCCGGCACTCTGGTACGACGATGCGCAGAGCATCCAGGCCAAGACTGCGCTGGTGAACGCGTACGGCCTGGCCGGCACCAGCGTGTGGGCGATGGGCTATGAAGACGCGAGTTTCTGGTCGGCGGTGAAGGCCGGGCTGGACAACGGCGCGACGGCGCCRCTGAGCATCGACGCATCGGCCGGCACCGGTGGATCGATCGTGCCGAGCGGCACGGTGCAGGTCGTGCAGGGTCGCAGCCAGGGCTTCAGCATCGTGCCGAACGCCGGCTACGACATCAGCTCGGTGACGGTGGATGGCGCGTCGATCGGTGCGGTGACGAGCTACACCTTCAGCGACGTGCAGGCCGGTCATTCGATCCGCGCCGCGTTCACGGCGCGCGGCGGCAGCGGCGACACGCAGATCGAAGCGAGCGGCAGCGGCCAGGTGTGGACGAAGAACACGACGGCGCTATCGAACGCGAACCGCCAGGCGCGAACCGGCATCAACGACGGCAAGCTGACGACCGGCGTCACGCTGAATGCCGCCGGCGAAGGCGAGACGGGCAAGTGGGAAGCGGCCGGCGTCACGTGGACGGCCGCGAAGGCGGTCTCGAAGGTGACCTTCATCAACGGCGCGATCGACAGCTACGGCAACGGCTATTTCGAATCGGGCGTGAGCCTGCAGTACACGACCGACGGCACGCGCTGGATCGAATCGGGCTGGGCGATCGCGACGCCCTACCCCAACAGCGCAGCGGCCGGCGGCGCGAGCTATGCTTTCAGCGGCACACCGCTGGCGGGCGTGCTGGGCGTGCGGATCTCCGGCAAGACCGGCCCGCAGTCGTGGAGCGCGATCGTCAACGAGGTCCAGGTGACAGGCCACTGAGGGCCGGTTCGGCTCACAGGTAGCGCGCCCACAGGCTGTTGCTGAACTTGCCGTCCGGGTCGACGCTGCGCTTGAAGGCGCGCAGCTGCTGCGCCTGCGGATAGGCCGCATCGAACTGCTCGCGGGTCGCGTGCAGCTGGTACGGCAGGTAGTAGCGGCCCTCGTGCGCCAGCGCCAGGTCGATCAGCTCGCGCGTCCACACCGCGACCGCTTCGCAGGCCGCCGCATCGGTGCGCTGCTTGTAGTACAGGACGAACGAGAACACCTCCTCGGGTGCCCAGGCCATCAGCGACAGCGCGTCGGCCGGCGAATGCCGGATCGACACGTTGAGCGCCTGCACCTGGTGCGCGTTCAACACCTGGCCCAGCCGGCGTGCAAACGGCGCGAAATGCCGCGGCGGAATGAAGTACTCCTGCAGCACGTAGGTCGAGGCGCCGCGGCTGGCCGGTTCGAGCGCGGCCACGTCGAGGCTGGCCTCGTGGTTGCGCCACACCACCGCCGGCCCGTTGAAGCGCAGAGGCTCCACCACCGAGCTGCGCAGCGAGCCGCCACCCGGCAGTTCGGTCATCGCCCACAGCACGCCGCGCTCGAGCCGATAACGCCGGCCGCGCGACACCAACCGGGCCGCCTCCGTCACCGGCTTATCGGTGCGGCGCCAGGTCACCGACACCGGCCGGTCGAAGGTCGGCGGCAGCAGGTCGGCGTTGTGCATCACCGCCGTCGTGTCGTCCCGCACATCGTCGTGGAAGTGCTTCGGATAGTCGTCGAGCGTGAGCACTCGCACGTTGCGCTCCATGCGCACGTTGTCGACCAGGTCGAGCTCCACTTCGGTGATCACGCCGACCGCGCCATAGCCGCCGAGCGCGGCGCGGAACAGCTCGCCGTTCTGCGTTCGATCCGCCTCGACGACGCTGCCGTCGGCCAGCACCAGCTGCAACGCGCGGACCGAGTTGCTGACCGGGCCATTGCCGACATAGCGGCCATGCGCATTCACCGAGACCGAGCCGCCGATCGTGAAGTTGGCATAGCTCTGCATCGTCTGCACCGCGAGCCCGACCGGATCGATCACCTCCTGCAGGTCGCGCCAGCGCAGCCCGGCCTGCACGCGCACGCGACGCTGCGCCACGTCCAGGCTGATGATGCGGTTCATCTGCCGCATGTCGAGCTGCAGCCCGCCGGCCAGCGCAGTCTGCCCGCCCATGCTGTAGCGGCCTCCGCCGACGCTCACGCGGCCGGGCCACGCCCTCAGCTCACGCGCCACCGCCTCGGTGTCCGTCGGCACCGCCACCCGCGCCACCTCGACGGTGTAGAGCGCGGTGACGTTGGCCACCAGCGTGCCCGCAGCGCACAGGCGCGGCCACGCGCCGCCGGCCAGGAAACCGGCACCGGCCAGCGCCTGCACCAGCAGGCGCCGTCGCGACAGCGGCATCACTTGATGGTGATCCAGCGCCACTCCAGCCAGTTGTCGGCCCGATGGACAACATCCACGTTCGCCCGCGCCGCCCACGGAATCACCTGCCGGTGCAACGGGATGTTCAGCACCTGCTCGTTGTGCTGCTTCAGCGCGGCCTTGATCAACTGCTCGCGCTTCTTCGGATCAGGCTCACGGCTCGACGCAGCGGCCAGCTCGTCGAACTTCGCGTCCTTCGAGCCGCCCATGTTCCACGCGCCAATGCCACCCTCGCCGCGGCTGCGCAGCACCGGCGTGAACGTCGTCTCCGCATCGGTGATCGAGCCGCCCCAGCCCAGCATGTACATCGACGTGTCGTACTTCTGCACCTTCGGAAAGTAAGTCGCGCGCGGCATCGCGTTGACGCGGATCTTCACGTTCAGCTTGGCCCACATCGACGCGAGCGTCTGGCAGATCTCCTCGTCGTTGATGTAGCGGTTGTTCGGGCAGTCCAGCGTCACCTCGAAGCCCTGTGCATAGCCGGCATCGGCCATCAGCTTCTTCGCGGACTCCAGGTCGAAGGGCAGGCGCTTTTCCAGTTCGGGATCGTTGTAGGCGCCGAGCGCCGATGACGTGATGCCGCCGGTGGGCACGGCCTGTCCGCGCATCAGCTTGGTCTTGATGGTCTCGATGTCGATCGCCTGGTACAAGGCCTTGCGCACGCGCAGGTCCTTGAAGGGGTTCTTGCCCTTGACGCTGCCGTACAGCAGCTCGTCGCGGCTCTGGTCCATGCCGATGAACACGATGCGGTTCTCCGGCCCGTCGATCACCTTCACCGTCGGCGTGCTGCGCAAGCGCGCCACGTCCTGCGGGGCCGGGTCGAGCACGAAGTCGACCTCACCCGACAGCAGCGCCGCCACCCGCGTGGGGTCGCTCTTGATCGGGGTGTACACCACCTCCTGCACGTTGCCTTCGAACTTGCCCCACCACGCGGGRTTGCGCTTGTAGACGGTCTTCACGTCCGGCGCGCGCGAGACCAGCATGTATGGGCCGGTGCCGTTCGCGTTGAACGACGCGTAGCTCTCTTCCTTGTTCTTGAAGTCCAGCGGCTTCACGACCTTGTTCTTCTCGCACCAGGCCTTGCTCATGATCTGCACCAGCGTCGCGTGCTGCAGGAAGATCGGGTTCACCG
>NZ_JBFUFP010000334.1:0-5154 GCF_056403375.1 Rhizobacter sp. P2_H2 | reverse complement strand
GGGAGCGCCAATAAGGGAGTGGCGCCGGAGCTGGCTGGTTTCATGGCCCGCGTGCGCAGCACGCTTCGTGAACTGACTGTCGCCCACTGTTTGACCACAACGAACGAAGTGAGTGGCGGGAGTTTGGGCGACGGGCCAYGAAAYCAGTCAGCGCAGGRRAGTCATYGCCCCCCAGGGGCAATGACCGMCGCGACCGGCGAGCCMCAGACTCCCCRCCCGCGCCTTCCGCGCCAACCCGACCTGACAAATCACCTCTCCCGGAATGCCTCTTTGGACTTCAGCATCGGCCGCAGCAAGAAGCTCAGCACCGAGCGTTCCCCGGTGCGCACCTCCACCGAGCCGGTCATGCCCGGCAGCACCGTCAGCGGCTTGCCCTTCTCGCGCAGCGTGGAGCGCTCGGTGCGCAGCATCACGCGGTAGTAGGTCTGGTCGGGCGCGGCTGTCTTCTCGGTGTCGCCGAGCGCGTCGGGGCTGATGTACTCGATCTTGCCCTTCAACCCGCCGTAGGTCGTGTAGTCGTAGGCCGCCAGCTTCACTTCGGCCGTCTGCCCGACCCGCAGGAAGCCGATCTCAGACGGCTTCACGCGCGCCTCGATCAGCACCCGCGACGTGATCGGCACGATCTCCATCATCGCGGCGCCCGGGCTCACGACGCCGCCCACCGTCACCGAGCGGATGTTCTTCACCAGCCCGCGCACCGGCGACTTCAGCACCGTGCGGCGCAGCACATCCTGCCGGCCGGCTAGCTGCTCCTCGATCTGCGCCAGGTCGGTCTGCACCCGCACGAGCTCGGTGCTTGCGTCCTGCCGGAAACGGTTGACCCGCTCCTGCGACTGCAGGTGCAGGTCGTTGACCTGGCGGCGCAGCCGCATCACCTCGACCTCGGACATCAGGCCCTTCGCCGACATCGCCTCCGAGACGCCCAGCTCCTTCATCACCAGCTCGATGCTGCGGCTGTTCGAGCGCACCGCCTCGTCGAGCGCGCGCTTGCGGGCGTTGTAGGCATCGGTCTCCGATTCGACGACGCTGGAAAGCGCCGACACGTCGGACGGGAATTGCAAGGCCCGGCCGTTCGCCTCGGCCGTCAGCCGCGCGACCGTGCCACGCAGCGCGGCGCGCTTGACCTGGCCCTCGTTCTGCTGCGATTCGAAGCGCGTCGGGTCGAGTTGCGCCAGCTCCTGCCCCTCCTGCACCTGCATGCCCTCGCGCACGAACAGCTCGCGCAGGATGCCGCCTTCCAGGCTCGCGATCACCTGCTCCTTGCCGTCGGGCACCACGCGGCCGTCGGCGCGCGTGATCTCGTCGACGCGGGCGGTGGACGCCCACGCGATCGCGACGATCACCGCGATCGCCATCAGGTACAGCGTCCAGGTCGCGCGCGACATGTCGTCCATCACCTGCGCGGCGCGGACCTCGCTGAGGAACTTGGCGTCGCCGGACTTCAGCTCGGCCTGCTTCTGCTTCTTGCCGAACATGGTCAGACCGCCGCCTCACGTTGAACGGGCTGAGCCGCCGGGTGCAGGTGCAGGTTGCTCGGGCCCGTGCCCTCCGGCGTCGCCGTCGCCGCCGGCTTCGCCCCCGACAGCGCCGCCAGCACCTGCGCCTTCGGCCCGTCGAGCACGATCCTGCCGCCGTCGACCACGATCACCCGCTGCGCCAGCTCCAGCACCGCCGGGCGGTGCGTCACCATGATCAGCGTGCGCTTGCCGGCCGCCTCGTTCAGCTGGCGCAGGAACATCACTTCCGACTGCGCATCCATCGAACTCGTCGGTTCGTCCATCAGCAGGATCTGCGGCTGCGTCGCGAGGCAGCGCGCCAGCGCGACCAGCTGCCGCTGCCCGCCCGACAACAGCCCGCCCATCTCGCCGACCGACAGCTCCCAGCCCTGCGGGTGCGAGGCGACCACGCGGTCGAGCCCGGTCACGCGGGCCACCTCGGCCAGCCGCGCCGGGTCGACCGTCGCGCGGCCGAGCATCACGTTCTCGCGCAGCGTGCCGTTGAACAGCCGCGGCTCCTGCGACACGAAACCGACCTTCGCGCGGAAGTCGGCCGGGTCGATCTGCCGCAGGTCGATGCCGTCAGCCTCGACCATGCCCTCGGTCGGCTGGTACAGCCCCGCGAGCAGCCGCAGGATCGTCGACTTGCCGCTGCCGATCCGACCGAGGATCACGACCCGCTCGCCCGGCTCGAATTTCAGGTTGATTCCCTTCAGCACCTTCGGTGGCGCATCGTCGCCGGTCGCCGGGTAGGCGAAGCTCAGGTCGTTCAGCGCCAGCTTGCCGGTGACGCGGTGGTTCGCGATGTAGCTCTTGCCGTGCTCGCGCTCCACCGGCAGCGCCATCATCTGGTCGAGCGCCACCATCGCCGCGCGGGCGCCCTGGTAGCGCGTCGCGAGGCTGACCACGCTGCCGAGCGGCGCGATCGCGCGCCCGGCGAACATCACCGCGCCGATCAGCGCCCCGCCGCTGACCGCGCCGTCCTTGATCAGGTACACGCCCCACACCAGCATCACCAGCGTGATGGCCTGCTGCGCGGCGGCCGAGATGTTGTTGGTGAGCCCCGACAGCGCCCGCGCGCGCAGCGCCGATTCGGCGGCCGCCGCGGTGGCGTCTTCATAGCGGCGCAGGAACTGGCCCTGCGCGCCGGCGGCCTTCAGGTCTTCGATCCCCTCCACGGCCTCGACCAGCATGCCCTGCAGGTCGGCCTGGTGGTGCATGTTGGCCGCCATCGAGCGGCGCAGCGAACTCTGGATCGCCCAGGCCAGGCTGAGGATCAGCGGGATCGCGAGCACGATCACCCAGCCGAGCGGCCCGCCGATGATGAAGACCATCGCGACGAACAGCGCGATGAACGGCAGGTCGCTGACGGCCGACAGCGTCGCGCCGGCGAAGAAATCGCGCACCAGCTCGACCTGCGCCAGGTGGTGCGCATACGAGCCCGCCGACGCCGGCCGGTGCTCCATGCGCACGCCCAGCGTCTGGCGGAACAGCATCGAGCCGATGATCAGGTCGGCCTTCTTGCCGGCCGCGTCGATCAGGTGGGTGCGCAGCTGGCGCGCGACCAGGTCGAACACCAGCGCGAGCGCCGCGCCGGTGGCCAGCGCCCACAGCGTGACGAAGGCCTGGTGCGGGATCACCTTGTCGTAGACCACCGAGGTGACGAGGCCGGTCACCATCATCAGCACGTTGCTGAGCAATGCGGCCAGCAGCGACGAGCGGTAGTACGGGATGAAGCGGCGCATCGTGCCCCACAGCCAGTGGCTGTTCGGGTCGCGCAGCGCCTCGTTGTGCTCGGCGTTCGGCGCCTGCACCTTCGGCGACGCGACGAACGCGATGCCGGTGTACTCGCCGGCCAGCTCGGCCTCGCTCGCCTTGCAGGTGTGCGACTCCGGCCCCGGCATCACCACCTCGTACGCCTCGGCGGACAGGCGCTTGACGACGATGCAGGCATCGCCGTTGCGCAGCAGCAGCACGGCCGGCAGCAGCAGCGAATGGATGTCGGCGATCTTGCGTTGCACCAGCCCGGCGTTGAAGCCGGCCTCGCGCATCGCGCGCACCGCCTGGTCGGGCCCGAGCGCGCCGGCCAGCGGCATGCCGGCCAGCAGCGACGCCGCCGAGCGCTCGCGGCCGTGGTGGCGCGTCAGCCAGACGATGGACTGCAGCAGCGCATCGTCCGGCGGCACCGCGGCAGCGCCGCCGGCTCCGGGTTCGATGAAGGGCTCTTGTCGGTCCATGGGTCAGGAGGGCACCGTCGTGACTCGTTCAGCCGCGGTGCTGCAGCGCGAGCCGCTCGAACTCGGTCTCGATGTCGCGCACCAGGCCCGGCACGTCGAACAGCTTCGATTGCCGGCCGTGCTCGGCCAGGTAGCGCTTGTACGACGCGATGCGYGCCGGGTTGTTGCCCAGCTGCACGCCCAGGCGCTCGTAGTCGTCGATCGAGCCGGTGATCAGGTCGGGCAGGCCGACGGCCGTCAGCAGGCTGCCGGCCATGCGCGCGATGTAGGTGCGCCCGGCGCAGGTGAGGATCGGCAGGCCCATCCACAGCGCGTCGCTCGCGGTGGTGCCGGCGTTGTACGGGAAGGTGTCGAGGAACAGGTCGGCCAGCGGGAAGCGCGCCAGGTAGTCGGCCGGCATCACGCGCGGCGCGAAGATCAGCCGCTCGCGTGCGATGCCGAACGCGTCGGCCTGGCGCAGCATGTTCTCCTGCGACCATTCGTTGTCGGCCAGCAGCCACAGCACGCTGCGCGGCACCTGCTGCAGCATGCGCATCCAGCTTGCGAACACCGGCTCGGTGAACTTGTGGTTGTTGTTGAACGAGCAGAACACGAAGGCGTCTTCCGGCAGCCCGTACTGCGCGCGCGTCGGCACCGCGCCGCTCTCGCGCTGGCGGTCGCTGACCTGGTAGCAGTGCGGCACGTACAGTGGCTTCTCGGTCATGTAGGGCAGCAGCTCGGGCGGCATCACGAAGCGGTCGGCCAGGATCCAGTCGACCCCCGGCAGGCCGGAGGTGGCCGGCAGGCCCAGGTAGCTGACCTGCACCGGTGCCGGGCGGTGGCCGAGGATGGCCGGCCGCGCGCCGTTGGTGATGCCCTGCAGGTCGACCAGAACGTCGATGCCGTGCTGCGCGATCAGCTGGGCGGCCGTCGCGTCGTCGACGCCGGCGAGCGGCACGAACACGTCCATCGCGCGGCGCAGCCGGGCGCGCAGCGGCGTGCCGTCCTCGCGCGACCAGCAGAAGCCGTGCACCTCGAAGCGGCTGCGGTCGTGCAGCTCCAGCAGCTCGGCGGTCAGCAGCCCGACCGCATGCATGCACAGGTCGCCCGACAGGTAACCGATCTTGATGCGGCCGGTGCGCGGCGGGCGGCCGGCATGCACCGGYACGGCCGGCGGCTTGGGCACGCGGGTGTGCACGAAGCGCTGCGCCGCCATCAGCTGAACCGCGGGGTCGTCGCTCAGGCCCAGCGTGGCCAGCGGCGAGGTGCCGACCATCATCTGGTTCGGCGTGACCTCGCCCACCGCCTGGTAGACCGGCCATTCGCACTGCTTCTGGCGGATGTGCACGTAGTGCTGCAGCACGTCGGACTGGTCGGCCTTCAGCTCGAGGCTCTTCACCAGGCAGGCCTCGGATTCGGCGAAGCGGCGCTGCATCTCCAGC
>NZ_JBFUFP010000333.1:0-5158 GCF_056403375.1 Rhizobacter sp. P2_H2 | reverse complement strand
GACTTCAGCCGGCCGGCGTCATCGTGCACGCCGAGCAGCAGGCTGCCGATCTGCGCGTTGTCGCGCTCGCCGCGCCGGTCGGTGTAGCCGCCGATCACGAACTCCTGGCGCTGCTGGCATTTCAGCTTCAACCAGGTCTCGCTGCGGCGCGACACGTACGGCGCATCCTGCCGCTTCGCGATCACGCCTTCGAGCTTCAATCGGCAGGCCGACTGCAGCACGCTGGCCGCATCGGCGGGGAAGTCCTCGCTGAAGCGCAGCGGCCCGCTGGCCTTGGCATCGAGCAGCTGTTTCAGCAACCGCCGGCGCTCGCGCAGCGGCAGTTCGCGCAGGTCGTGCCCCTCCACGTAGGGCAGGTCGAACAGGAAATACGCCACGTGCGAGGTGTCGCCGCCGTCGAACGCGTTCTGCAGGCGGTTGAAGGCCGGCAGGCCGTCGTCGCCGAGCACGACGATCTCGCCGTCGAGCCAGGCCGATGACAGCTCGAGGCGGCGCAAGGCCTCGACCAGCGCCGGCATCCGCCCGCTCCAGTCGTGCCCGCCGCGCGTGATCAGCACCGGCTTGCCGCGCTGGATGCGCGTCATGATCCTGTAGCCGTCGAACTTGATCTCGAAGCCCCAATCGCCGTCGGCCGGCACGCCGCTCGCGAGGGTGGCGAGCTGCGGCGACATCGTCTTCGGCAGCGCTGCCTTCACGGCTTTCGCGCCCGTGTCTTGCGCGTCGGCCACGGCCGCGGCATTGACGCTGTCCGGCAGCGCACTGACCACGTCGTACTCGGCGTGCGGCCGCGCGAAGCCGTCCTTCTTCTTCAGCAGCAGCCACGGCTGCTGCTTCTCGCGGCCCGACTTGCGCATGCGCACCAGCTCCCACGCACCGTGCAGCTTCTCGCCGTCGAGCGTGAAGGCGATCTTGCCGGCTGCCAGGCCCTTCTTCGCCTCGCGCACACCCCCCACCGGCTGCCAGCTGCCGCGGTCCCAGACGATCACGTCGCCGGCACCGTAGTGGCCCTCGGGGATGTGGCCCTCGAAGCTGTTGTACGAGACCGGGTGGTCTTCGGTGCGCACCGCGAGCCGTTTCTCGGCCGGGTCGAAGCTCGGCCCCTTCGGCACGGCCCACGAGAGCATCACGCCCTCCAGCTCGAGCCGGAAGTCGTAGTGCAGCCGCGTCGCATCGTGCTTCTGCACGACGAACGCGAGCTGCGGGCCGGTCTTCGCCCGCGCGCCGCGCGGCTCGGGCGTCTGGCTGAAATCGCGCTTGCTCCAATAGGTGTGCAGCGGGTCGGCGGGTGTCGACGCACGGGTACTGCGTTCCATCGCGATGTCCTCAGGCGCGCTTGCGTGCAGCCGGCTTGCGGGCCGCCGGCTTCGCGGCCGATGCGGCCTTGCCCTTCAGGCTCTTCGCGAGCAGCTCGGTCAGGTCGACCACGTTGCTCGGGCCGCTCTTCTCGCCGCTGTCTTCCATCGCCTCCACCTGCTCGGTCTCGCCGCGCTCGATGCGCTTGGCCACCAGCGCGTGGATCGCCTCGCTGAAGCGATCCGCATACGCCTCGGGCTTCCAGGTCTCGGTCATGTCGCCGATCAGCTGCTTCGCCATCTTCAGTTCGGCCTCCTTCAGGTTCGTGCCCTTCTTTCCTTCGGGTGGCAGCTTGATGTCGGCCCACGGGCGGATGTCGGCAGCCCAGCGCAGCGTGTTCAGCATCAGCGCCGGGCCGCTCGGGATCAGCGCGGCCAGGTGCTCCTTGGTGTGCATCACGACGCGCGCGATGCCGATCACGCCCGAGGCGAGCATCGCCTCGCGCAGCAGCGCATACACCTTCTCGCCCTTGGCCAGCGGCTCCAGGTAATACGGCCGGTCGAGCAGCGTGAACGGGATCTCGTCGGCATGCGCGAACGATTCGATCTCGATCGTCTGCGTGGTCTTCGGGTACGCGGCCTTGATCTCGTCGTCGCTCAGCACGACGTAGTCGCCTCCCTCCACCTTCACACCCTTCACGATGTGCGCCTTGTCGATCTCGCGGCCGGTGCGCTTGTTGACGCGCTTGTAGCCGACCGGGTCCATCGAGCGCTTGTCGAGCCAGTCGAAGTCGACACCCGATTCCGACGACGCGGGATACAGCGCGACCGGTACATGCACCAGCCCGAAGCTGATGGCACCTTTCCAGATGGCGTGGGGCATGGCGGGACTCCTTGGGACGTGGTTCAGCGAGGTCGACGACGAACCGAGCCTAGGGTCGCCGCAGCGCATGGCACCAGCGGCAGATCGCGCGCGTTGATGTAGGAAGACGCCGGCAGCAAAAAATTTTCTATCCGACTGGACGTCCCGTGCCGGCAGGAGTTCAATGGCCTCGCTGTAATTGGAACCGGTTCCAATGACCGCAGTACAGGGACCGTTTCTGCGACTCAAACGAGGAGACAGACATGAAACAGGTCCCATCACGCGGGTCGGGCCGCGCCTTGGCTTCGAGCATCGGGCTGTCGGCCCTGCTGCTCGCCGGCTRCGGCGGCAACGACACCGCAGCCCCTTCATCCGACACGGCCAAGGAACAGGCGATGGCCGTCACCGCCGGCCGCTACGCGTTGCAAAGCGTCGCCACCGGCCAGTGCATCGGCGTCAACGGCGGCAGCAACGCGAGTGGCACGGCGCTGCAGCTGCAGACCTGCAGCAGCACCACCACGCAGCAGTTCGACGTGACACTCGCCTCCGCCGGCGTCTACAAGCTGACGGTCGCGGCGAGCGGCCTCGCCATCGACGTGCAGAACGCCTCCGCCAGCGACGGCGCGCCGCTGCAGCAGTGGACCGACAACGGCACCAACGCGCAGCGCTTCACGCTCGGCGAACCGGCGGCCGGCGTGGTCACGCTCGTCAACGTCAACAGCGGCAAGTGCGTGCAGGCGGCCGATGCCGCGAGCCTGCGCCAGTACGGCTGCAACGGCGCCGGCGCACAGCAGTTCAGGCTGGTCGGCGGCAACACCAACCCGCCCGACCCGGTCGCCGTGGTGCCGCTGTTCCCGCAGGGCACGCCGATCACCGAACCGATCCAGACCGTCGAGGCCGACGGCACGCTGGTCACCTACATGGGCATGCGCCCGACCGAACGCCATGCGCGCGAACGTGGCGAGGCCTGGGACGCGCCCGACCAGGGCCCGGGCCGCTACCTGACCTTCCCGTCGTTCTACTTCCAGAACCGAACCTTCGGCCTGGTGATCCGCGACGAGGTGCCCGCCGGCCGCTCGAAGATCACCTTCACGCTGCGCGTCAACGAYGGCACCTTCGACGGCACCACCTTCAGCCTGTTCCGCAACGCCGGCGATCCGAACGTGCGCGACTACGGCTGGGCGCTCAACTACGGCTTCGGCAACCCGAAATTCCTGAATGCCGACAATTACCCGCTGCCGATCTGCATCGCCGGGCAGCCGGATGCCGACTGCCAGTTCTCAGTCGACACCAACTGGCGCACCGATCCGCACAGCCGGCTGAAGGTGGGCGATCCGGTCGAGCTCGCGCCCGCGCCGCGGCTCAAGTACAACGCCGACGGCAGCGCGGTGATCGATGGCGGCGGCGCACGCTACTACTCGTTCGAGCAGCTGTACGTGGCCGGCGTCGGGCTGCGGCCCTGGTACGGCATCGCGCCGAACCTGGACTCCGCGGCCCTGCCGCCCGAGACGCTGTCCGGCGGGCAGACCAGCCTGTCGTACAACTACTCCGAAGAGCCGATGCGCGTGTTCCAGCAGATGGCCAACAACATCGGCATCCAGAACACGAAGCGCTTTGTCGAGGGGCGGCGGCTGTTCCACACCTCGTTCATCGACGGCCGGCATTCGGAGCATCCGGAGAGCAACCCGGTGTTCAGCGCGCATGCCGGGCAGCTCGGCCCGCGCTACAACCAGGTGAGCTGCATCGCATGCCATGCGCTGAATGGCCGCACGGCGGCACCGGCGGCCGGCACGGCGTTCGCCGGTACGGTGCTGACCGGCACGGCCGGTGCCGATGGCAGGCGCGTGCCCGATGCGACCTACGGCCTCAATGTGCTGCAGAAGGCCGCCGCCGCCGGCGCGGCCGACTACGGCGTCAGCGTGCAGGCCTACACGACGACGGTGCGCACGCTGGCCGACGGCGAGAAGGTCGAGCTGCAGAAGCCGGTCTACGCGTTCAAGGGCCCGGTGCCGGCGCAGTACTCGGCGCGCCAGGCACCGCAGGTGATCGGCGTCGGTTTGCTCGAGGCTTTGCCCGAGAGCACGGTGCTCGCGCTGGCCGACCCGGCCGATGCGAACGGCGACGGCATCCGCGGCGTCGCCAACCTGGTGACCGATCCGGAGACGGGCCAGACGCGCCTCGGCCGCTTCGGCTGGAAGGCCGCGAAGGCGAGCGTGCGCCACCAGGCCGCCGAGGCRCTGGTCAACGACATGGGCGTGGTGTCGCCGGTGTACCCGTCGCGCAGCTGCCAGCGGGCCGCGGCCGATTGCCGCAGCAACCCGCAGGGCACCGGTGTCAACGAGCAGGAGCTGCAGCGCGTCGTGCAGTACCTGGAGCTGCTCGCGGTGCCGGCGCAGCGCAGCCTGCGCAGCGCGTTCCCGGCCGGCGTGCGGGTCTCGCCGGAGCACGAGGTGAACCCGGCGCAGGTGACACGCGGCGCGCAGCTGTTCGCACAGGTCAACTGCACCGCCTGCCACGTGGCGACGCTGAAGACCGGCACGACCCAYCCGTTCGCCGAGCTGCGCGACCAGACCATCCACCCGTACACCAACCTGCTGCTGCACGACATGGGAACGGGCCTGGCGGACACGGTGGCCGAGGGCAAGGCGCAGCCGTCGATGTGGCGCACCGCGCCGCTGTGGGGCATCGGCTCGCTGCCCTGGGTGCAAGGCAGCGCGCAGAACGTGCGCTACCTGCACGMCGGCCGGGCGCGCACGCTGATGGAGGCGATCGGCTGGCACGGCGGCGAGGCGGACAACAGCCGCCAGCGTTTCGAGGTCTTGTCGAGGGACGACCGGGCGGCGGTGCTGGCGTTCCTGAACACGCTGTAGGGTCAACAAACCCCAGGCGCCCTCCTACAGCCACACGCGCCGCTGGACGATTGGCTGAGCGCGTCGGCTGCGTACGCTGGGCGGCGATGGAAACCGCCGCCCCGCTCCCCTCCCGCTGGCCCGGCCTGCGCGCC
>NZ_JBFUFP010000332.1:0-5162 GCF_056403375.1 Rhizobacter sp. P2_H2 | reverse complement strand
GACCATCCCGGCGGCGATGTCGCCCGATCCGTCCGGCGGCGGCGCGGTGCTGGTCGACACGCCGCCCCCGGTGCGCAAGCGGCCCGGCACGCCGATGCCGACGCAGCCGATGGACGTCACGCTGACGCCGCGCGCCGTGGCCGCGATGCAGGCCACGCTGTCGCGGGAGACCCGGTCCGACCTCGACCCCGAATCACTGGAGCCGCACCGGCCGATGTCGGCCGACGAGCTGATCGACCTCGACCAGCAGGTCGAGTTCTTCGTCGTGCTCGGGCAGGACGATGCGGCGGTCGACCTGCTGATGGGCCACGTGCGCAGCACCGGCGGCGTGAGCCCGCTGCCGTACCTGAAGCTGATGGAGATCTACCGCCGCCGCGGCGAGCGCGACCCGTACGACCGCATCCGCGAGCGCTTCAACCGGCGCTTCAACGCCTACGCGATCGAGTGGGACGAGCACGACCCGTCGAAGGAGCGCGACCTCGAAGAGGGCTTCCCCGAGCTGCTGGCCCGCGTGCAATCGCTGTGGTCGGCGCCGGCGGAAGCGATGGCCACGCTCGACGGCGCGCTGTTCCGGCGCAACCAGGGCCCGCCGTTCGACGTGCCGGCCTACCGCGACCTGCTGTTCCTGTACGGCATCGCGCGCGACCTGGCCGAGCGCGACGTGCGCCCCGAGGGCGTCGACCTGCTGCTGCCGATGGAGGGGGGCTTCGACATCACGCTGGACCTGTCCGCCGCGGAGGTGAGGCCCGATTCCGCGCCGATGCCGCTGCACAGCGACCCAGCGCCGCCACCACCCGAGGTCGAGCGCCTCACGCTCGATCTCGACATCTCCACCGACCCGGCCCGGCTGTCGGGGCCGGGCGCACCGCTGCGCGATGCCTCCGACTCGCGCCCCGGGCTCGACTTCGACCTCAGCGAACTGAGCGAGCTCGACACCACCCGCAACCCCAAGGCGCGTGGGTCCCGCTGATCCTTCGACAGGCTCAGGGCGAACGGGAGGCTACAGCTTCGCCAGCCGCTCCAGCGCCCGCTCCAGCGTCTCGTCCTTCTTCGCGAAGCAGAAGCGCGCCAGCTTCTGCTCGAAGCCGCCGGCATAGAACACCGACACCGGGATCGCCGCGACACCGATCTCGGTGGTCAGCCAGCGGCAGAAGCCTTCCTCGCTCAGCTCGCTGACGGCCGAGTAGTCGACGCTCTGGAAATAGCTGCCCGCGCTCGGCAGCAGCTTCAGCCGCGTGGCCGCCAGCCCGGCGCGGAACAGGTCGCGCTTGCGCTGGTAGAACGCCGGCAGTTCGAGGTAGGGCGCCGGGTCGGCCATGTACTCGGCCAGCCCGTGCTGCACCGGCGTGTTGACGGTGAAGACGTTGAACTGGTGCACCTTGCGGAACTCGGCCGTGAGCGGCGCGGGCGCCGCGACGTAGCCGACCTTCCAGCCGGTCACGTGGTAGGTCTTGCCGAAGCTCGAGACGATGAAGCTGCGCGCGGCCAGCTCCGGGTGGCGCGCGACGCTTTCGTGCCGCTGGCCGTCGTACACCATGTGCTCGTAGACCTCGTCGGCGATCACGAACACGTCGGTCGGGCGCAGCAGCTCGGCCAGCTGCTGCATCTCGGCGGCGGTCCAGACGGTGGCGCTCGGGTTGTGCGGCGTGTTGATGATGATCGCGCGGGTGCGCGGCGAGAGCGCGGCGCGGATGCGCTCGAAATCGGGCCGGAAGGTGCGGGGCGTCAGCGGCACGTGCACCGCGGTGCCGCCGGCCAGCACGATGTTCGGCTCGTAGCTGTCGTAGCACGGGTCGAGCACGATCACCTCGTCGCCCGGGTGCACGATCGCGAGGACCGCGGTGATGATGGCCTGCGTCGCGCCGGCGGTGATCGTGATCTCGGTGCCGGGGTCGTACGCATGGCCGTACAGCGTGGCGATCTTCGCGGCCACCGCCTCGCGCAAGGCCGGCACGCCGGTCATCGGCGGATATTGGTTCAGGCCGCGGTGCATCGCGCCGCTCACCGCATCGAGCAGCCGCGGGTCGCCGTCGAAATCGGGGAAGCCCTGGCCGAGGTTGACGGCGCCGTGCTGCTGCGCAAGGGCCGACATCACGGTGAAGATGGTCGTGCCGACCTGCGGCAGGCGGCTTGCGATGGTGGGGGTTCGCAGGGTGGTCATGGCGGGTGGATCAGGGCTGGTGGATCTCAGAGCTGGTAATCGTGTCCGGCGTCGGCGGCATCGCCGCTCATCGCGCGCGCGATCAGCCCGCGGTTCAGGCGGTCGGACAGCATCTCGGCGAACGCATAGACGAAGTTGCGCAGGTAGGCGCCGCGCTTGAACGCGACGCGGGTGACGTTGGCGCCGAACAGGTGGCCGACCGGGCGCGAGACGAGTTCGCCGTTCGGCGGGTCGTCGCGCACCGCGATCTCGGCCAGCACGCCGATGCCCATGCCCAGGCGCACGTAGGTCTTGATGACGTCGGCATCGATCGCCTCCAGCACGATGTTCGGCTTCAGCTTCCGCGCGGCGAAGGCCTGGTCGACGCGCGTGCGGCCGCTGAACGACGGGTGGTACGACACCAGCGGCTGCTGCGCCAGGTCCTCGAGCGTGATGCGTTCGAGCTGCGCGAGCGGGTGGCCGGCCGGCATCACGACCGCGTGCTGCCATTCGTAGCAGGGCAGGGTCACGAGTTCGTCGTGCTCGGCCAGCGATTCGGTCGCGATGCCGATGTCGGCCACCTCCTCGATCACCATCTGCGCGACCTGCGCCGGCGCGCCCTGGTGCAGGCTGATGTTGACCTTCGGGAAGCGCTTGCGCAGCTGGGCCACCGGCTCCGGCAGGAAGTAGCGCGCCTGCGTGTGCGTGGTGGCGATCGACAGCGTGCCGGCGTCCTGCTTCGAGAACTCCTCGCCGATGCGCTTCAGGTTGCCGACCTCGCGCATGATCACCTCGATCGACTTCAGCACCTCGACGCCGGGTTCGGTGACGCGGCGCAGCCGCTTGCCGTGGCGCGCGAAGATGTCGACGCCGAGTTCGTCCTCGAGTTCGAGGATGGCCTTGGAGATGCCGGGCTGCGAGGTGAACAGCGCTTTGGCGGTCTCGGTCAGGTTCAGGTTGCGGCGAACGGCCTCCTGGACGAACCGGAACTGGTGCAGGTTCATATTCCTTGGCAATCTGTGGATTGCCCGGATTAAATCACTTCGTGTCTGTGGATGCGCGAAGCAGCTGGCCGGCGGCGGCGGCCATCGCGGCGATGACGCTGTCGAGTTCGCCGACCGCGGGGTGCAGTTGCCAGCGGACGCCGGCGTGCGCGCTGGCGAGTTCGGCCATCAGCTCCGGCAGGTCCTTGCGCACATGGCCGCCGGCGCCAAGGAAGAGCGGCAGCACGTCGACCCGGCTGCAGCCTTGAGCGGCGAGCTGGCGGCCGGCCTCGCGCAGGTCGGGCGTCATGAACTCGAGGAAGGCGAGGGCGACCGGCACGCCCGGATGCGCGCGTCGCACGCGCTCGGCCACGTCCTCGAACGGGATGGCCCAGCGCGGATCGCGCGCGCCATGCGCGAACAGCAGCAGTCCGCGGGTCACCGGTACCTCACGAGCCAGCTGAAGGCGGCCAGCGACAGCATCAGGTAGATCGCGCTCGGCGTGGCGGCCACGATCCAGGGCGTCCAGTTCTGCAGCAGCCCCAGGTGCGCCGCGACGTTGTTCAGCAGCACGAAGCTGATGCCCAGCATGATCCCGCCGAACACCTTCAGGCTGACGCCGCCGGCGCGCGCATGCAGGTAGGCGAACGGCAGCGCGAGCGCCACCATCACCAGGCAGGCGAGCGGGTACAGCGCGCGCTTCCAGAACTGGATCTCGTGGCGCTGCGCCGTCTGCTCGTTGTCGGACAGGTGCGTGATGTAGCGGAACAGCTCCAGCGTCGACATCGAGCCCTCGGGCAGCACCGCGGCGGCCACCACGTTGGCCGGCATCGTGCTCGGCCAGGTGTAGACCGGCAGCTGCTGCGCGTGCACCAGCCCGCCGCTGGCGGCATCCTGCCAGTCGGTCAGGTTCACGTCCTGCAGCGTCCAGTTGTCGTCGCTGCCGACGCGCCCGCGTGCCGCGCTGATGCGGCGCAGCAGCCGGCCGTTGCCGTCGGATTCGAAGATGCGGATGTTCAGCAGCTCGCCGCCGGCCGCCGCGCTGCCGACGTTGACCGAGTACGAGCGCTCGCCGTCGGGCGTCACGCGGTGATCCTTCAGCCAGGCGCCGGTGATGCCCAGGCTGAAGCCGCCCTTGTAGCGCGCCTGCAGCTGCGCCGCGCCGCGCTCGCTGAGCGGCGCGAGGTAGTCGCCGACGACGAAGGTCAGCAGGCCGAACGCCATGCCCAGCCCGGTCAGCAGGAACAGCGCACGCCCCGGGCCCAGCCCGCCGGTGCGCAGCACGGTGAACTCGGACGACTGCGCGAGGCGCGACAGCGCATAGATGGTGCCGATCAGCACCGCGATCGGCGACAGCTCGTACAGGTGGCCCGGCAGCTCGAGCAGCGAGTACACCGCCGCGTGCAGCGCGGTGTAGGTCTTCGTGATGCTGCCCAGCTCGTCGACGAAGTCGATGAAGAAGAACAGCGACAGGAAGGCCACGGCGACGAAGGCCACCGACGAGACGATGTCGGCGTAGAGCAGGCGGCGCACCGTCCTCATTTCTTGCAGGCCTCCTGCATGCGCTGCTTCAGGCCGCCGCCGTTGTTGCCGTGGCGTCGCCGCAGGCTCCAGTGCGTGCCGTTGTCGCGCCACCAGATCAGGGCCATCGCCAGCAGCAGCACGCCGCCGTGCATCGTCACGAGGATCGCGCCCATGCCGGCCTTGCCGCCGGCCACCCAGGCCTGCGACAGGTTGATCAGGTTGTAGTAGACGACGAAGCTCAGCAGCGCGAACAGCAGGTTCCAGTTGCTGGCCCGCCGCGGCTGCGTGGCCGACAGCCCGATCGCCAGCAGCAGCAGGTTGGCCGCGCCGAGCGTCAGGCCGAGCCGCCAGGTGAGCTCGCCCTGCGCGGCCGGCGTCGGCTCGCTCATCAGGTCGATGGTCGGCAGGGCCTTCGGCGGCGGCGCGGTCGCGCTGCTCAGCACGCGGTCGCCGGCCTGCACCTTGTAGGTCTCGAAGCGCGCCAGCGTCTTGTCGCCGCTGCGCAGGTTCTGCTC
>NZ_JBFUFP010000331.1:0-5166 GCF_056403375.1 Rhizobacter sp. P2_H2 | reverse complement strand
CCGCGGTGCCGCGCCGGTCGGGCAGCCGGTAGCCGAGTTCGGCGGCCACGCGCAGCACGCGGGCGCGCGTCTCGTCGGACAGCTTGGTGCCGGTCATGCCGTTGAGCACCAGCGAGACCGTCGACTGCGACACGGCGGCCTGCGTCGCGACATCGGTCATCGTGACGCGGCGTGCAGGCTCGGCGGGCGCAGGGGTTTTGACGGGCATGATTACTAATAGGTCACGGCTTCGGCGTTCACATGGTACGGGAGCCGCTACAACGTGTAGCGATCGTCACGCCGGGCTTGCGGGTGGCGGGCAGCACACGAGGCATGCTGCGGGCTGGAGGGAATTTCCTTGAACCTGAACAACACACGACTTCATTCGATGGCCCGCCTGGCAGCCTTGTGCGCCGGCGTGCTGGTGGTGGCCGCCTGCGGCGGCAGCGACGATGCGGCGGCGCCGACGCCGGTCAGCGGGGCACCATCACCCGCGCCTGCTCCATCACCGGCACCCGCACCGTCGCCTTCGCCTTCGCCTTCGCCTTCGCCGGCACCGGCACCGGCACCGGCACCGGCACCGGCACCGGCACCCGCTCCCGCTCCCGCCCCCGCCCCCGCCCCGGCTCCAGCGCCGAGCAACGCCCCCGCCGGCTACACCCTCGTCTGGTCCGACGAGTTCGACACCGGCACGCTGCCTGACGCCGGCAAGTGGGTCTACGACACCGAGGCCAACGCGACCGGCTGGTACAACAACGAACTGCAGTACTACGCGGTGGCGCGCGCAGAGAACTCGAAGATCAGCGACGGCAAGCTGGTGATCACCGCGCGCAAGGAGCGCCTGACCACCGCGGGGGACTACGGCGGCCAGGACTACAGCTCGGCACGCCTGATCACGAACGGCAAGGCCAGCTGGACCTACGGCTTCTTCGAGATCCGCGCCAAGCTGCCGTGCGGGCTCGGTACCTGGCCGGCGATCTGGATGCTGGGCACCACCGGCGACTGGCCGGCCGGCGGCGAGATCGACATCATGGAACAGGTCGGCAAGAACCCGACCGCGATCGAAGGCACGATCCACAACACCTCGACGGCCGGCACCTTCGGCGACGGCGGCGAGACGCAGATCGCCGACGCCTGCAGCGCCTTCCACAACTACCAGCTGACCTGGACGCCCGAGAGCCTGGTGATCGGCGTCGACAACAAGCCCTTCCACACCTACGTCAACAAGCACCAGGGCAGCGCAAGCTGGCCGTTCGACAAGCCGCAGTACCTGCTGCTGAACCTGGCGATCGGTGGCGACATGGGCGGCGCGGTCGACGACACGATCTTCCCGGTCAGCATGGAGGTCGACTACGTGAAGGTCTGGCAGAAGAAGTGAAGCAGCGGCACAGTGCCTGCTGACGAAGGAGTCGTCGATGCAGGAGCCGTTGTTCCATGACCGCCGCGATGCGGGGCAGGTGCTCGCGAGGCGCCTGTCGGCCTACCGCGGTCGCCCCGACGCGCTGGTGCTCGCGCTGCCGCGCGGCGGCGTGCCGGTGGGCCATGCGGTCGCGCGGGCGCTCGGGCTGCCGCTCGACGTGTTCGTCGTGCGAAAGCTCGGCGTGCCCGGGCATGAAGAACTGGCGATGGGCGCGATCGCGAGCGGCGGCGTGCGCGTGATGAACGACAGCCTGCTGCGCATGCTGTCGCTGACGGCCGCGCAGATCGACGCGGTGACGCAAGCCGAAACGCAGGAGCTGGCGCGGCGCGAACGGCTCTACCGGAACGGCCGGCCGCCGCTGGAAGTGGCGCGGCGCACCGTGCTGCTGGTCGACGACGGCCTGGCCACCGGCGCGACGATGCGGGCCGCGGCGCGGGCGCTGCGCATGAGGGCGCCGGCACGGCTGGTGATCGCCGTGCCCACCGGCGCGCACGACAGCTGCGAGGCCTTGCGTGGCGAGGCGGACGACATCGTCTGCGCCACCCGGCCCGAGCCGTTCCACGCCGTGGGGTGCTGGTACGAGGTGTTCCCGCAGACCAGCGACGAGGAGGTGCAGGCGCTGCTGGCCCGGTGATCCCGGGCGCGTTCAATGGCACACTCCACCGGATCACGACGCCCCGCCCGACTGGCCCCATGTTCGCAAAATTCTTCGACACCACTGCGGTGGATGCCTTCGCGGCGAAGGTGGCCGCGGAACTTCGGAAGTCTTTCCCCCCGGAGAAGGTCAACGACAGTTCGAAGCAGGCTGAAAAGCGCCGCGAGCAACTCGACCAGCGCATCCGCCTCGCCGTACAGAACCTGGCCCGTTCGACGCCGCTGAACATCTACCAGAAGGCCAAGCTGGGCACGAAGCTGCAAGCGGTGCTCGAAGGCATGGGCTACCCCGAGGAATTCAGCGCCTCGCTGGCGCGCGACGTGGTCAAGCTGATGGCGCTCGGCCCCTCGAATCCGCGCTGAGCCATGCTTCGCTGGCTGCGCTCCAGACTCAAGACCCTGTCCGACGCCGCCGCCCCGGAGCCCGTCGACGCCTCGACCCACGCCGGCACGTCGACGGTGCCCRCCGCACCTCCTGCACCGCCCCCTCCTCCGTCCCCGCCTTCCCTTCTCGATGGCCCGCTGGCGTTGTACGAAGCCGGATACCTGGAAGAAGCCCGCCAGTCCGCACAGGCTGCGCTGGCGCTGGACGCCGGCAGCACCATCGCGCTGCATGCGCTGGGCCTGATCGCGCTCAAGGAAGGGCATCCCCAGGAAGCCCTTCGGCTGCTGCAACAGGCGACCGCGCTGGCGCCGGCCGATGCCACGCTGCAGCATGCCGCCGGACTCGCCTGCCTGGCCTGCAAGCGCCCGGCCCAGGCCGGGCCGGCGTTTCAACGCGCCGCTGAACTGCGTCCGGGTTGGAGCGCCCCCTGGGTGCAGCTCGGCCTGATGGCCCTGGCGAACCGCAAGCCGAAGGAGGCCCTGCTTCATTTCACCGCGGCGGCAGCGGCCGAGCCCGCCGATGCGGAAGCCCATTTCCAGATCGGCACCCTCTTGCTGGGCGAGCGCGACAAGCAACAGGAGGTCGAGCGCCACTATCGCCGCGCACTCGCCCTCCAGCCGGAGCACACCGGGGCGCTCTGCAACCTCGGTGCGCTGCTGAAGGACCAGGGGAAAGCCGACGAAGCCGCCACCTTCCTCGAGCGCGCCGTGCGGCTCGACCCCGCACTGGCACAAGCCTCGTTCAACCTGGGCCTGCTGCGCATCGACCAGGGCCGGTGGTCGGAAGCGGCCGATGCGTTGCAGCGCTCGCTGTTGGCGTCACCCTCCCAGGCCGAGGCGCACTACTGGCTGGGCAATGCGTTGATGGGCACGGGCGATGCGCAAGAGGCGCGCAAGGCCTACCAGGCCGCCTTCCGCCAGGACACGAACCATGTGCGCGCGCGCTGGGGCTTTGCGATGGCCCAGCTGCCGGCCGTGCCCCGGACCGACGAGGAACAACGGGCCGGCGCAGAGAACTTCGGCCACGAACTCGGCAAGCTGAAGAGCTGGTTCCGCGCCCGGCCCCAGGCCGAAGGCCACCTGGCGGTCGGCGCGCAGCAGCCGTTCTACCTGGCCTATGTTCCCGGCGATCACCGCGAGCGGCTGGCCGACTACGGCAAGCTGTGCACCACGCTGATGGCCGGCTGGGCCCGCAAGGTGGGCGTGCCTGCCGTGGCACCGCGGTCCGCATCGAAACGCCGCATCGGCATCGTCTCGGCCCACGTGCACAGCCATTCGGTGTGGCGCGCCATCGTGCGCGGATGGATCGCCCACCTGGACCCCGGGCAGTTCGAGCTGCACGTCTTCCACACCGGAAGCGTGCGCGACACCGAGACCGAATGGGCAGCGCGCCGGGTGGCCAGGCTCCACCACGGCCTGGGCGCGTGGACGAACTGGGCGAAGGCGATCTCGGACAGCCAGCTCGATGCGCTGCTCTATCCCGAGATCAGCATGGACTCCGTCACCTTGCGCCTGGCGGCCCTGCGCCTGGCGCCGCAGCAGCTGGCCAGCTGGGGACATCCCCTGACGACGGGCCTGCCGACCATCGACGGCTACCTCAGTGCGCAGGCGTTCGAGCCGGAAACTGCCGACGCCCACTACACCGAGGCCTTGATCCGCCTGCCGGGCCTGGGCTGCTGCTACGAGCCGTTCGGCACCGCGCCCGTCGCCGTGGACCTGACGGCATGGAACATCTCGCCGCAGGACAGGCTGCTGCTGTGCGCGGGCACGCCCTTCAAGTACGCGCCCCATGACGACCCGCTGTGGGTGCGGATCGCGCAGCAATGCCGGCCGTGCAAGCTCGTCTTCTTCCGGGTGGACAACGCGCCGATGGCCCGCTTGTTCGAACAGCGCCTTCGCACGGCATTCGAAGCCGCGCAGGTGAATTTCGACGACTGCGTGCGATTCGTGCCCTGGCAGAGCCAGGCCGCCTTCTTCGGCTGGCTGGACCGGGCCGACGTGTTCCTCGACAGCGTCGGCTTTTCCGGCTTCAACACCGCCATGCAGGCGGTCGAGCGGGGCACGCCGATCGTCGCCTGGGAAGGCGATCACCTGCGCGGAAGATTTGCCAGCGCCATCCTGCGGCAGATCGGCCTGGACGAGTGGGTCGCCTCGTCGGCCGATCGCTACGTGGACTGCGTCGAGCGCCTGTGCACCGAAGCGCCGCGCAGGAAGGCGGTCCGCGACACCCTGCTGAACGAGCGCAGGAAGCTGTTCGGCGACCGATCCTCGGTGGACGCGCTCGCCGTCACCTTGAGTGGCGGGGCTGCGCGCTAGTCGGGCTCTCAGCCCCCCTATACTCCGCCGCCATGCGCCGCTGGCTGACCCTTCTGCTGCTCGTCATGCTGCCGCTCCAGTTCACCTGGGCGGCGGCTGCAGYGTATTGCCAGCATGAACAGGTGCCCAGCGTTCGTCACCTGGGCCACCATGAACACGAGCACCAAGGTGCCCAGGGTGCCCACCAGGCCAAGGCGGTCGACCCGGACGCGGCAAAGGCCGCCAAGGTCTTCGGTGACAGCGACTGCGGCTACTGCCAGCTGAGTACCGCCAAGCCGCTGCAGGTGCAGGGGCTTGCGATAGCAGCCMTGAGCGACCCGCCGACACTGGGCACCGGCGTGCCCCCGCTGCAGACGCGCGAGCCCGACCGCCGTGAACGGCCCAACTGGTGCCTCGCCTGATTCGGCGAGCGC